>PCAP01000032.1 GCA_002731215.1 Acidobacteriota bacterium
ACCTCGGTGCGCGCGAACTGTGCGGCAACCTCAGGGAGGGTGCCACGAATAAATTCTTCATGCATCTTGGTGAGTTCACGGGCGATTGCTACCGGGCGATCGCCGAGTATTTCAGCAGCCTCCGCAAGTGACGTCGCCAGCCTTCTTGGAGATTCAAGAAAGATGAGGGTTCCTGGCTCACTGGCGAGATCATTGAGCACACGTCGCCGGGCACCTGCCTTACGTGGCAAAAAACCACAAAACGTGAATCGGTCGACTGGTAGCCCGGATCCAGTGAGGGCCGCCAAAAGGGAACTTGGGCCCGGGATGGGAACAACCTTGACGCCAGCATCCAGCGCTGCCCGGACTAAGCTATATCCCGGATCAGAGATCAACGGCGTGCCTGCATCACTGACCAAGGCAATTTGCGTTCCTTTGACCATCTGTTGGACAAATTGATGCGCCACTGCTCGTTCATTGTGATCGTGTAACGACTTCAGCGGTGTGTTGATGTCATATCGGGCCAGCAATTTCCGTGTTCGCCGCGTGTCTTCTGCAAGGATCTGGTCTGCAGCACGAAGGACATCGAGCGCCCTAAGGGTAATGTCCTTCAGGTTGCCGATCGGTGTGGCGACTAAGTAGAGGCCAGGGCAAAGACTTTCAGGGTTGTTTTCAGAAAGCATCGATGAAACCTACCAAGAAGGGACCATTATAGGGCCACGTAGCCGGAACCTATGGTGCTAAAGTTATTCGCTTGAAATATTTCTGCGGGCAAAGAGTGTGATTGAGGGCGAGAACCTGATGACAAGGCCGCTACACCGGCAATCCTCCAGCTTGCCCGGGTGCCACCAGGGGCGAAATATCAGGCTTCCAGTGCTTCGAAGTCTCGAATACTCGGGTCTCCGTCGATCAAATTGGCTAGATCTTCTAAAGAAGCAAACCCTGGGCCTGGTGCAGCGCGCCACTCCAAATATTTCTCAAAATGGTGCTTGGATTCCCACTGTTCGACTAAGACACAGGTTCTGCCGTCTTCGTGCAGAAAGGGTGTGACCTGTCGGCAACCTTCGTAGCTTCGTGTATTTGGGAGCTCTACTTCCATCACGCCCTTAAATTGGTCCACACATTCCGATTTCAGGACAATTTCAAACAGAACCAGAGTCATCTTCGCCACCAACCTCTCTAAGCTATAACCGGTCTAAATTGATTCATTAGTCAATATATGAAGACTAGGGTAGGCAGGAATCTGTGTACAGTTTGCCTTAGGCCGAGAACTCCTTGGAACGGTAAATATAGGATGATAACAGAAATTACTGCACTTCCGGCTGCTGTATTGAGCGTTAAATAAGATGGTGTATTGGGCATGAACGACACAATCCGTATTAGAGGAGCACGGACCCACAACCTCTGTGCAGTGGATCTCGATATTCCGCGATACTGCATGGTGGTTTTAACCGGGCTGTCGGGCTCCGGTAAATCCTCCTTGGCGTTCGACACTCTCTACGCCGAAGGGCAACGACGATATGTAGAGTCCTTGTCAGCGTACGCGCGGCAGTTTTTAGAGCAGATGGAGCGGCCTGACGTAGAGAGTGTCGAGGGGTTATCGCCAGCAATCGCCATTGAACAGAAAACGACAAACCGAAATCCACGGTCGACGGTAGGGACAATTACGGAACTCTACGACTATCTGCGCTTGCTATATGCCCGTGTTGGCGCACCCCATTGCCCCAAATGTGGAAACACTGTACGTGCACAGACGACAAGTGCGATCGTTAATCAGGTTAAGGCGTTTCCTGACGGGTCACGTTTGCAGATTCTCGGACCGATCGTGCACAGCCGGAAAGGAGAATTTAAAGCTGAGCTTGCAAGGGTGGCGCGTAGCGGCTTCGTGCGCGCGCGTATCGATGGACGTGTTGTGGAGATTCACAAGGCCCCGAAACTGGTACGCCAGCAACGCCACGACATAGAAGTTGTGGTCGACCGGGTGATATTGAGGCCAGGGATAGAAAAACGACTGCGCAATGCCGTAGAGAAGGCTGTCCAAGTCGGAGGCGGCGTGGTCATTGTCAACGTAGTTGGCGATGCTGACCATTTGTTCTCGAAGAAACTAGCCTGTCCGCATTGCGCGATTAGCGTTCCAGAGCCAATGCCTCGGGCGTTCTCTTTTAATAGCCCGCGCGGAGCGTGCCCTTGCTGTAAAGGGCTTGGCGAACGGCTGAAATTTGATCGGGAGTTGATCGTTAAAAACGCCGATCTCTCGCTTCCAGAAGGTGCGATCGCACCGTGGCAAGGATCCACGTACCCGGCATATTTCTTTAAGGCGTTTTGTCAAGAATTTGGACTGGAACCCGACACGCCGTGGAGGGAACTGCCCAAAGGACTGCGCCAACTTGTCCTTGACGGCCCGCCTGAGGGCGAACTGCTCAAAATTGAAGTCGAGAATGGCCTGCTTGATAAACGACTCGGGCGCGGTTTTGAGGGTGTGATCCCAATACTAGAGCGGACGCGGTCCAGGGAATCGTCGAGTCGCCGTAAACGCAAGATCGACGAATTCATGCGGGTATACCCCTGCCACGCATGCAACGGAAAACGACTTCGCCAGGAGAGTTTGGCGGTGCTATTGGGTCCCTGGTCAATTGCTGAGTTCACCGCGTTAACCATTGACCAGGCCTGCGAGGCCCTGAAGGAGGTTAAGGTCCGCAAGCGTTTGCGGCCGGTAGCTGATCCCCTGTTCAAAGAAATTGGGGACCGTCTGAGATTTCTTCAGCAGGTTGGCCTCGGCTACCTCACACTTGATCGTCCAGCAGGTTCACTGGCTGGAGGAGAGAGCCAGCGAATCAGACTTGCTACCCAGATTGGAACTAGGTTACGTGGTGTGATGTATGTGCTCGATGAACCGAGCATTGGCTTGCACCAACGCGACAACGCCCGGTTGTTGCAAGCATTGCGGAAAATTCGTGACCAGGGCAATACGGTGATCATTGTGGAGCACGACGAAGAAACCATCCGCGCGGCGGATTGGGTCGTGGATCTAGGTCCCGGGGCGGGAAAACACGGAGGGCATGTGGTTGCCGAAGGGCCTCCGGGCGCCATCGCAGCGGAAAAAAGATCGTTGACCGGCGCCTACCTGTCGGGTCGAGAACAAATAGCGATTCCAATTTCACGACGCCAACCAACCAGTCTGGTTGTGACCAACGACGAAACACCCGGGTGGCTCACGGTTCGGGGAGCACGGCATCACAACCTCCATGATATAGACGTTTCGTTTCCCCTCGGGTGCTTCACTGTCGTGACCGGGGTTTCGGGGTCTGGCAAAAGCAGCTTGGTTCAGGACATCCTGCACCGAGAGTTGGCACGAGTCTTTTATCGCGCCTTGGACGAACCCGGCGACCACGATGCAATCGATGGCATCCATTTCATCGACAAGGTTATCGACATTACCCAGGATCCGATTGGGCGTTCACCACGATCGAATCCAGCTACGTATACGGGCGCCTTTACGCCGATTAGGGAACTGTTCGCGGCGGTGCCGGAGAGCAAGGTGCGTGGCTACGGGCCGGGCCGATTTTCCTTTAACGTCGTCGAGGGACGCTGTGCCACATGTGCGGGAGCAGGCGTTCGCAAGGTGGAAATGCACTTCCTGCCTAATGTTTACGCGCCTTGCGAGGACTGCAATACACGGCGATACAACGCCGAAACACTTGAGATCCGTTACAGGGGTTCGAATATTGCCGACGTTCTTGACATGACTGTTGAGCATGCTCTTGAGTTGTTCGGCAAGGTGCCAACGATCGCCCGCCGCTTGCAAAGCCTGGGTGACGTTGGGCTCGGCTATCTGACGCTTGGGCAGTCAGCGACGACGCTGTCAGGGGGTGAAGCGCAGCGCGTCAAACTTGCCAAAGAACTCTCTAAGCGTGCCACTGGATCCAGTGTTTACATGCTTGACGAGCCTACTACCGGTTTGCACTTCGAGGATGTCAAACGGTTGCTGGAGGTGCTCGATGCCCTTGTTGAACAGGCCAACACCGTTATCGTGATTGAGCACAACCTCGAAGTAGTCAAGTGCGCGGACTGGATCATTGACCTGGGGCCAGAGGGTGGAGAACAAGGCGGCCGCGTTGTCGTGGAGGGCACACCCGAAATAGTGGCTGAACACGATACATCTCACACTGCTCGCTACCTGCGTCAAGTTTTCACTAGAGCAGACATCGTTGCTTGAGTGCATTTGGGTGGTTGTTTCGGGGTCGCGCAACACTAGAGCGTGCCCAATTTCATCGGAAAGCATGCGGGAAAGTAGCGCTAACTCTGTTGCAGATACATTTGTTTGGTGGTCCCGGGCCCCATGGATTTAGTGTTCTTTGATGTATCATCCCGCAAGCCGCCCGGTGCCCCCTTAAATGCACCTCACCGGTACTGGCGGGAACCTCACAAGAGTTCCTCGGGACGACTCGTTACCATTCCATGAAGCACTTGCAGATCGCCGTCATTGGCACCGGCTACGTCGGGCTCGTCTCCGGCGCTTGTTTCGCAGACTTTGGAATCAAAGTTACCTGCGCTGACATCGACGAGAGAAAGATTCAGCAACTCAAGGCGGGCGAAATCCCGTTCTACGAGCCTGGCCTGTTCGAAAAGATACAGACTAACGTGGAGCAAGGGCGGCTTGGCTTCACGACGGATGTAGCGGCCGCGATACGAGACGCGTTGGTGGTTATTATCGCTGTGGGAACACCCGCGAACCGCGACGGCACGCCAAACTTGGAAGCGGTCGAGACTGTAGCCCGCGATATCGGTCGGAACCTCACGGGCTACAAAGTCGTTGTCAAGAAGAGCACAGTGCCACCCCAAACTGGGGACCGGTTGCGTTCCATTATCGAAGCTGAAGCTGACGAGGACATCGAATTTGATGTTGTCAGCAACCCCGAATTCTTGCGAGAGGGCTCTGCAATCGAGGACTTCATGCGCCCGGACCGCGTTGTCATCGGTGCTGAGTCTGAGCGCGCCGTTGGCATCATGAAGGAACTCTACAGCCCCCTTTATCTAATTGAGACGCCGTTTGTTATTACAGATATGCCGACTGCTGAAATGATTAAGTACACTTCGAACGCTTTCCTGGCCACAAAAATTTCCTTTATCAATGAAATCGCTAACATTTGCGAGGGCGTTGGTGCTGACGTTCACCAGGTGGCTCGGGCAATGGGTCTGGATGGTCGTATCTCGCCTAAGTTTCTCCACCCCGGCCCTGGTTTTGGCGGCTCCTGTTTTCCTAAGGATGTCAGCGCATTGCTCTCAGCGGCGGAAGCAGCGGGCTACGATTTCATGATCGGCGAGGCTGTGCTCAGGATTAACCGTGCGCAGCGCCAGCTCATGGTTGACAAGATAATAAGTGTCGCCGGCGATGTGGATGGCAAGACAATTGGATTCTTCGGCCTTGCCTTTAAACCTAACACTGATGATATGCGGGATAGTCCCACGATCGACATTATCCAGAAGTTGCAAGAATCTGGGGCGCGCATCCGTGCCTATGATCCAGCGGCCATGGACAACGCCCGCGGGATCTTTGTCGATATTGAGTACTGCACGGACGCCTACGAAGTTGCGGACGATGCTGACATGTTAGTGGTGGCAACTGAGTGGAATCAATTTCGCAACCTTGACCTTGAGAAAGTCCGGAAGAGCATGCGCAAACCGATCGTTGTTGACCTGCGGAACATATACGACCCGAAGAAAATGCGCGCACTCGGCTTCACGTACGATTGTATCGGCCGGCCGTGCCCCGGTGGTGATTCAGAAACAGGGGCAGAATAAAGGGTCCACCCGTTTAGCATCAGGAGGCCATCGTGAACCAAGACGAAACCAGCAGACGATCGGAGGGAAGCCGCGTGGTGGCACGTAACGATCTCAAGGCCGCTAATGCCACTGCGGATATTCTTGCCCCGAAGCCATTTTCGGGACCGGTTGTCGGGCCCTTTATAAACCTTCTGCGCCGTGCTGGCCAGCCCTTCATTAGGTTGTTTCTGCCCCAGCTAGCCCGCCAGCAACAATTCAATGCGCATGTGGTTCGCCACATGAATGAACTGCAGAAAACGATCGAAGACCTACGTAACGCGGCCGAAGAATTGAGCACGCTCGAACAACGATTTGTCGAACGCTCGGAAGTGATCGACTTGCGTTTTTCTGAAAAAGACACGGAAAAAGATGCGGCGTTTAATGCCATCTCTGCCCGGTTCAACGAAGCAGCAAAAGTACACGACGAAATTGGAGGACAGATCGGGGAACTCATGAGCCTACGCTCGTTGTTGCGCAAGGCACTTGAGAGTGTCCCAGGCTCCAACGAACCTTCGAGAACCACTAATAGAACTGGGACGTCCACGGGAGCCGAGATTGAGCCGGCCAGTTGGAGCCAACTGACTGAATGGATGAAGGACGAAGACTATCGTTCGTTCCAAGATCGATTCCGGGGCAACCCTGAGGTGATCGCTGAGCGCATGCGGGAGCATGTTGGGCGATTCGATGGTGTTGAGGGACGGGTCGCCGACCTGGGATGTGGCCGTGGCGAATTCCTTGATCTTTTGGCTGAAGCTGGCATCGACGCAATCGGCGTCGAGATGAACGCAACTGAAGCTGAGGAATGTCGGCGCCGTGGCCACGCCGCTGTCGTCAGCGACCTTCTAGAGTGGCTTAGTGAGCAAAAGGATGATTCGCTTGGTGGTGTGTTCATGGCGCAGGTTATTGAACACCTGGAGCCGACCGATTGGCAGCGTTTTGTCGAACTTGCTGCTGCAAAGCTTAAGGCAGGTGGCCGGCTTGTGGTGGAGACCATCAACCCCGGAAGCTTGTATGCACTCGCCCGAGCTTATGTCGTCGACCCTACGCATATTCGCCCGGTGCACCCGGAGTTGCTGTCGTTCCTGGCACGTCGTTCCGGGCTGTGTGCTGTCGAGGTTCAGTTTCAGGCGCCAGTTCCAGACGAGGAAAGGCCTACCGGGCTAGCGTTTTTCCAGGGGAACACTTCCGTCGAGATGAGCGAAGAACTCGCTGCTATCAGAGAAGCAATGGTTCGCCTTGACCACATTTGCTGCGCACCGCAGGAGTACACTTTGCAAGCGACATGCCCTCCACTGGGCGACCCGGCGTGATGTTGGGCCACGCTATTGGCCAAGCTTTGGTCCAGGCTGCCTGCTTGTCGGGCCATACTAAGTCACCCGATTTGAAGCTGGCGAGAGAAGAAGGATGACACTACTTGGAACAAGTGCTCTGATACAGATCAAGTTTTTTCAGAAGTGACATCCACCGCAAAGGGCCCGTTCTGGATGGCCACCAGGTGGCGTGTGATTGGCAGTGTGCTGCTGCTAGGGCTTCTTTGGTACGTGGGTGCAGGTGAGGTATCCCATGTTTTACTGGGCATCGATCCACTGTCGTTGGTGGGCGGAGCCTTGTTAACAATGGGTGTCCTCTTTTTGCGGTCGTGGCGATGGAGGATCTTGTGCGGCGGATTCGGCATAAATGTTTCTGTTGGTGATGCGATTCGGTTGTATCTACTTGGAACGTTCGTTTCCTCGATCGCCCCCGGCCGTGCCGGTGACTTTGCTAAGGCCTACTATCTGCGTGAGCGGCAACCTGAAGCTGGATTGGCCGTCGGTATTGCCACGGTGGCTTACGATCGCTTACTAGACCTCGGGCAAATCAGTGCCCTGGCTCTCGGTGCCATCGTCCTTGTGCCGTGGGTACCAGAGAAAATTGGCCCGCCAGTCGTCTTTTTCGGTCTTACCGGTTTCGTTATAAGCACTGGTTGGCGTCCTGTACGAGAAGGTCTGATGGCACGGCCTCTCAACTGGGCACTTCGGCGACTCCCGGGTGGAGATAACTCGCTGCTGCCCGTCCCGCAGACGGCTAACGTGCTGGCAGCGCAAGCATTGACATTGGCGAGTTTGATCGGGCTCGTTGGGGTGAGTGTTGTGTTGTCGCGCGGCCTTTCGATCGACACACCAGCTTGGCGGCTAGCCGTTCTTACGGCGGTAGGGGCCTTAGTCAGTCTGATACCTGTCACCACTCTGGGGATTGGCACGCGCGACTCCATTTACGTTTCCGCAGCATCATTCCTAGGAACTTCTCCTGCAACAATGCTTGGACTGTCGCTCTTGGTATTGTCCATGTATGTGCTTAAAAGCATCATCGGTTGGGTCACGTGGGCGCTCAGTTCAGCACGAGACCGACAACCACCAGAGCTCTAATCTCTTCCAGCGTGTACTTCTTGTAACTAACCTGACCATGACTTGGTCTTGCTGTCCTATTACATTGTCGCGTAACAGCGTGGTGCATTTGGGACGGCACGAACATCACTCCAATGGCGATGTTGGGGCGATGGAAGAGGCCAATGCTCCTACCCCAACGACAACATCAACTGGTGCAGATCATTATCTCTACGACGAACGGTCCTAGAAGCCCTTCTGAAGTCCAGGACGACAGACGTCATAGGCAATCCCTGAATGGCGAACTGTGATGATAGAAGCAGGTTAGTATGAAGGTTGTGGCCGCCATGATCGACGATACTACTAAACACTCGGACACCTACAGCCGTTTGTATTGCCGCCAACGGTTTGCCACCTGTGTGGCCTCGCCGGAAGCCGAGCTTGACCTTGCGTGCGCTGCCCTCTGGCTGGCGGCAGAGGATTGTCCTGAACTTGATGCGCAGGTTTATCTCGGTCGACTGGAGAGCTTGGCGGAGCGGGTACGCGTCGCCTGGGGAAACAGGCCCGGTTCGTTGGCGGCACTTGACGCTTTACGGACAGTGTTGGTTGAGGAAGAAAATTTTCGTGGCAATAGCAATAGCTACTACGACCCGCAGAATTCGTTCCTTAACAAGGTACTCGACAGTCGTCTCGGTATTCCAATCAGTCTGTCGATCGTGTGGATTGAAGTCGGTAGGCGGGCCGGGATACCCATCGAAGGGGTCAATCTCCCAGGCCATTTCGTCGTACGCCTGCTTGATTGCCACGAGCCGATTTTGGTCGACCCATTTTGTGGGGGCATGGTGCTTACCACGAGCGAATGCGAAGATCGGCTGAGACATGCCCAGGGAGAGGGGTGGAGGTTGGAGCCGGAAGATTTGGTGGCGGCGGGTCCGAAGCAGATACTTGTGCGCGTGCTCAACAATCTGCGCTTGATCTACATGGCTACTGAGGCTTACGGGCGTGCGCTATCGGTGATGGACCGGCTTGCACTGATTGCAGGCGACACGCCTAAGCTGCGCCGAGACCGCGGCCTGTTGTTCGCACGTTTGCAACTCTACGGAAAGGCATGGGCCGACCTGTCCGCCTATTTGGGCTCCGAAGAAGCGACCGATGAAGACGAGGCGTCTGACGAAGCGGTTTCGCTATTGCGGGAGCATCTCGAACTTGTTCGCTACCTGGCAGCCGCACCCAACTAATCCCGCCGCCGACATACAGCCAATGATCAGCCTAATACGCCAAGTTGTTTGGACAATTGTTATTCCAGCATCACTTTTAGTTCTTTCCGGTGTTGCTTGTGTGCAGCGCAATGTTGAGCCGATCAGCAGCGAGGAAGCAGCGTCGATTTCCCTACCGCCAGAGCCGCTGGCATCAAGCCAGCAAACTGACCCAAATGCTTTGGCCACGACTCGTCTTTCGGGCGCGGTGGAAGTGGCGCCAGAGTTGGCGGAAGAGGTGCCAGAAAACGCGACCCTATATCTTATAGTGCGAGTTTCCGGACGAGAGGGTGGCGCTCCACTAGCTGTCCAGCAGATTCGTTCACCATCGTTCCCACTCGCTTTCGTGATCACTGAGAATGATGCGATGATTGCAGGCACACCGCTGGTCGGCGAGATGAGTGTGACCGCACGCGTTGACCAGGATGGTGACGCTTTTACGACGACCGCGGGCGATTTGGTTGGCCAGATATCTCCAGTAGTTGCTGGGGACAACGGAATTATCATTGAGTTAAATGAGCGACTATCTGGAGCGCCGGGACCTTGACCTTCCCCGCGGCGGTCGTTGCTAATCGTGCTGCTGAGGTTGCTGAGGTTGCTGGCGCGACCGTAGCGGCACATTTCGGTGACCCAGGCAGGGAGTACGAAGCAGCACGCGATGGCGTTGGCCTGGCACACCGGAGCCGGCGTGCCCTGGTTCGAGTCAGTGGTTCGGACCGCTGCAGTTTCTTACAGGCCCTGCTTACCAGCAACGTTGCTGGTTTAAAGGGGGGGGAAGGACAGGCATCGCTCTTTCTTGACAACAAGGGCCATGTGCGTGGCGTGCTTGATCTTTGGGCGGAAGAGGACGCGGTTTTGGTCGGCTGTGATGTTGGTTTTGTCGAATCTGTGCTGCCGGACCTGGGGAAGTATGTTCTTGCTGCGGACGTTTCAATTGAAGACCGTCGTGACCAAGAGACGGTGATCGCGGTATACGGTGCTGGAAGCGAAGATTCGTTGTCGAGCGCAGGGCTCCCAATTTCAGCTGGAGCGCCACACGCGCACAGTGCAGGCAAAATTGCGGGCGTCAAGGTCCGCTTTGCGCGGACTCCGGATCTGGGAACGCTGGGCTTTGAAGTTCATGTTCCGACAAGTTCCATCGACGATGTCTGGGCAGCCCTCGAAGAAACAATGCGTGACTTTGTTCCAGTCTGTGTTGGTTGGAATATTATGGAGGTTCTGCGCGTAGAAGCTGGCATTACCTCCTTTGGTCACGAGATTAGCGGTGAAGAGTTCCCTCAAGAGGCCCGCCTGGACAAAGCTATCGACTACCAGAAAGGGTGCTACCTGGGGCAGGAGACCGTTGCTCGGATTCATTACCGTGGCCAGGTCAAGCGAGTATTGAGCGGACTACGGACGGAGTTTCCGTTAACCACCGGCGCTAAGTTGATATCGTCAGACAACGAGGTCGGGCGGGTAACTTCATCAGTCGTGTCTCCGCGTCTCGGCCCGATTGCTCTCGCCTACGTTCGGCGAGAGGAATCAGAATCTGGTGTAGTCCTTGACGTTCGAGTTGATGACGAAGACCTTGGGACAGCGAGGGTTGTATCGTTGCCGTTTGACGACTGATATTAGCCTCAACAAGGGGGCTAGAGGAGAAGCCCAACATGCCGTTAAATTTAGGGGCGCGTTTAACGTACTATGGACACTCGACTTTTCTAATTACCACCGAGGACGGCGTCAACATCTTGTTGGATCCGTGGATTTGGATCCCCAACCGCCCTGATGGCGGCATGAACAACCCTAGTTGCCCTGATGGCTCTGGGGACTGAGCGCTTCGTCGCCCTGGCAGTCTTTCTTGCCGCCGGTGCACAGGTGGGAGATCCCGGCGAGCTCTTTGTCTCTGGTGAAGTGCGCCATGCTGTCTTGCTCGAAGACGGTAATTTCTTCAGTATGCCGTCGAGCGATGGGGCGATCGCTGCTCATTTTCCTGCTGGGACTGTTCTAGATTATGCTGGCGAAGCAACCGACGATTTCGAGCGCACATGGTTCATGGTGCGTCACCCAGAGAAGTCCGAGCGACAAAGCAACGTTTACCTGACCAACCTGGATCAGCATCGGTTAGCTGACCTGGGTTACCGTGCCGCGGTCCTGGCCAATCGTGAGCCTGGCGTTGCAGCGCCCATTCCTCCTCCGACGATTGCTGGGGGACCTAAGCTGCCCCTTCCAGCTCCTTGGTGGAGACCGGTTGCAATGTTGGAACTCGACCATAGCAGTACTTTCAACGAGGTATTGGCAATCACTGCTAGGGCTCCTGAAGAGCGCACCCTTCATGAAGCCATCGAGTTACTTGGCGGGCGGGAGGCGATCGCGATGTGGCCCGATGACCCTCTGCCTGGCGAGCTCTTCGTGCCGCCAATGATTCCTGCACTTTTCCAGTTCGATGGCGTCGAATGGCGCCTGGCGCGACCCGTTCGTCTGTTGGGTGATGCAATAAGCTTGCTTGGGAACCCGACGTTTGAGACCGACCCGAAGCAAACAACTTTAGCGGGTGGGCCGGCTCTTCATTGCTGGAGCCTTATTGGTTCTTTAGACCCAGCTGGAAGGCTGGCGGGGAGCGTTCGGGTCGCACCACGGGTGGCTGATCCGTCGCCGCCGGCAGTGCTACTGGAGGTTGGGCGGGGGGCCGCACCAGTCACCACAAGGGTCACTCTGCCGACAACCGCGACGCTGTTTCCTTACAAAATGCTAATACCACCAAGGGTGGACTCATACAGGCCGTCGAAAGGGATCGTGCTGCAGGATGTTCACAGCCAGCAAGCGGCCTACGTAGAACAGACGCTTAGCCGTGCATCCACGCGAGCGTTGCGTGGTAAGTCGCTTGTCCTTGACCTGATTACACGCAACGCGCCGGGGGCCTCTGCGGCCGCGACTTTCGGTATCGATATCGAGATTAGATTTTCGGACGACACACCGCCCGAACATTTCTCCGCCTCGTTCCCCTCATCGGACAATGCGGGCCATGTAGCGTTTCCCTTCGACGTCGCTATGGCCGCGGATACAATCACCGTAAGACTTCTTGTTGCCGATCGGTCTGTGGCCAGGGAACAACGGGGTTCGGTGATTTTTGACAGAGCGTCGCTGCGCCTCGCATCATGGCCATCTGAACCGCCAGCGTCATCGGTGGTGCTCTACAGGATTACAGCTAACACTTTCGAGGGCGCACCGTTGTACACGCGGGCGCCCATGGTGGTGACACCAAGGGAAGTAGAGCAAATAGAGCAGGTATGGGCAGACATCGTGGAGACCGAGTGGTCCAAGGAAGACAAACAACGGATTCTTGCAGGCGAGATACGCCACGGCATGACCGAGCAACAGGTACGGTTAAGCTGGGGGGAACCATCCAAGCAGGCGCAGCTTAGCGTAGAGGGAAATGATAAGCGCTGGGATTATCCGGATCGCTATGCGGTGTTCGCTGATGGCAACATCATTGCTTTTAGTCGGGCGTCTCCGCAGTCTCGAGACCAAACGGCTGCGCCTTTGATGTGTCCGGGATTGGTGAACGTGTTGCCGGCAAACGCGGGGCAGTGAGCGTTTCATTATCCAAAGTGACGGCTCGGCAGTACTGGTGGGGCGTCACCCTATACATAGTTGTCTTGCTATTGAGCCAGTCGATGATGGGCCTCGGCATCGACAAATTTAAGGAATTGTGGGGAGTCTCAGCACTTGAGGTAGTTTCCTACAGCATCGTTGTTCTAGGCGCGGCGGGTGTTGGTTGGGCCGTGTGGAAAGTATTGGCAAGGTGTACTACTGGAGAACGAGTGTGGATCCTGATTGCTCTGGTTGCCTATGGAATCGGGACGTGGGCCGCGCGCTCTCCTCAAGAACGGCTGCATTATCTTGGCTACGGTTTGCTGGCCATACTGTTGCACCGTGGGTTCGCACGCAGCCATACTAAAAGCGGGGGAAGATCTACTCTTGTGTTGGTGTCAGGGGCGCTGCTGGTTGGCTCATCCATTGGTTTTCTCGACGAATTGCTGCAAATCGTCTGGCCACGGCGCTACTTTGATTGGGCGGACGTCGGCATGAACATTGTCGCGGTTGCCCTCGGTTTGCTGGTGGCGGTCCCGACGTGGAGCGCTCTTAACCGTGAGCCCTCCTAATCACAAGGTGCCTCAGCGGCGAGGTGACCGCGACGCTTGTACCAGTGCCTCCCCCCGATAGATAGGCATAGCATCCCCTTCGATTTCCAGATCAACGAACTCAATGCGATCTTCGGGCCCCGTTTCTGTTATCAGCTGGGGAAGATTGGGAGATTCGCCGGAAATATTTTTATCCTCTGTAGACTCGGTGGAGCTGGTGCCTTCGGATGCTCCGAGCGGAGGCTGGTCAGTTGCTGGATCGGTTCCAGCTGTTGCAGGCGAGACGTGACGAAAACGCACGGTAAGCGAGGCACCGCGAGCTTCGCATACGACTGGAGAGGCGACCTTGCCCGTGGCCGCGGAGGCAAGAGCCGCTGCTAGGCTGCCGGTTCCTGACGACAATGTTTCAGCCTCAACGCCACGCTCGAAGACACGGAAGAAGAGTCGTTGCTCGTCATCGACGCGAACGAAATCGACATTGGCGCCGCGAGGTGCGAGTTTCGGGTGGTTACGAATAGCACGCCCGAGAAAACGGACAGCAAGCTCGTCGGGGTTATCGTGAAAGCAGACGAAAAAAGGCACCCCTACCTCGACGTAAGTGCCTGTTAGATGGCGCCCCTCGACGCGCAGCCGCTGGTTTGGAAAAACGATCCCTGAGGTAGGAAGTTGCAGCCGACAGAGATCACCGGTTACTTGCGCGGTTACTACACCAATGTCTGTTCTGAAAGAGATGGACTCTGCACTGGCTCCATGATCGACGAGGAACCGAGCGACGCAACGGGCTCCGTTGCCAGAAATTTCCGCGGCCGACCCATCGGCGTTCCACAGCCGCATACGTGGCAAGGACTCTCCCGGAAACTTATCGTCGGGGTCCTCGATTACGATTAACCCATCTGCACCCACGGATCGGCCTCGACGGCACAACGCCTTGGCTAATGAGCTCGGATTACCGATTGGAGTATCTTCGCGCGCATCGAGAATGATGAAGTCGTTACCGGCACCGCTGTATTTTATAAATGGCAATGGCCAACGGCGCTTGCTCATAGGTCGCTATCCTCCTCTTCGGAACCTATTGCCAGGGTGCTGAGGTTTCCGGCAGCATCGATGGCCTCCACAGCATAAACGTAGCGAACGGCCGGATCGGCGTCGCCGTCGAAAGTACGACTGAATGGGACCATCCCGTCCGTAATCAGTTCCCAGCCAGCCCTAACCATTTCGTTGAATTCCTTCATCTCTTGTGCCACCGAGGCTTGGTCCGCCGATGGGTCGTCAGGTAAAGGCTCGTTTACCGGCAACTCGGCTCGCTCAGGGATCGCTGGTGCTGGATAAGGGTGCCGGTACACTCGATACCCGACAATGTCGATTGATGTCGAGGGCGTCCACTGTAGCGTCACGATGTTGTCCGCACGAGTCAGACTCACACTCGTTGGAGGAGCGGGGCGGTATCTATCAGTAACCTTCACGGGATCGCTCTTCACGCCCCTGCTCTCACGCTTGGGTGACAGCAACGGTAGCAAAGTGCTTTCCTGGATTATGGCGCGAACCTCATAAAGGTAGGTTTCTCCAGATCGCACTGTTCCATCGGTGTATGTTGGTCGCAAAAGAGGCGCCGGGTTTAGCGGGGTTGGTCCAGTGACTCCCCCAGGAAGCAGACGATAGACATTGTAAGCCAGAGCCTTCGGACCTAAGCGGCGCAACAATAAGTCGGCGACTGATGGATCCCAGGTCAGGCTTACGCCTGAACTACCAATTGCTACGTTCAGGGAGGTTGGAGCCACCGGCACTGGTACGGGAGCCATCGACACTACTGTTGTTACCTCGCCGGGGACATCCTGGGTCGACTTGCTGCGCACCGCGAAGAAGTATCGGGTTCGAAGATCCCCCAGGGCTGGTGTACCAAGTGACACGGAGACCTGAAGAATTTCATTGGGAGGCACCGGCGGAGTGTAGACGACAGAAGGAGGTGCAGGCGGAGGTTCAATGATAGAGAGAATCGCATCAAACTGCTCCACGGGAACTTCGTGGGCAACTGCTGCGCGGCCGAGGAAGGCGCTGACTTGCAGCGGTCGCTCGTAGGTTTCTTTTTGCAGAACCGGCTGACTTACCGCGGCGATAACGCTTTCGTACCAAATGGAGTCGCCGACACTTGGCAGCGGTGGTGGTGGTTGCGACGGATCAACAATGGAAGCTGGGAGCCCGAGAGTGTTCGACACTACCTCGACTGCATCAGTCAGCTGGTGTGCGGACTGGAGGATTGTGTCTGCGGCCAGCCCTTGGTTTTGCCATTGCATCAAAAGTTCCTTGGGGACACGGTGAATGGCATCTTCATCAGGCGTGCGCCGGCGTACTGTCGCAACCGGAGCATCGGGGTCGTCTGAAGGTGGCGGCGGAACCCAGGAATCGGCACCGACGATCAACTCGAGCATCGCCAGATAAGCACGTACGCCCGCTGCGGCTGCCTCCGCCTCGGCATCCTGGACCATGACTTCACGCTGGCGCTTTAGACCCTCGATGAGCACAGTGACATTCAGCACCGGATAGCGTTCGGCGTAGACGAGCACCTGAACGCTTTCGAGTTCGACGTCCTGACCGCCAATTATTGTCGACACCTCTGGCTGCGGGAATTGCATGATCCCAGAAGAACCTTGCTGCGCGACTATCAGCCCCGGGATCGACGGCGGATTGGGGTAAACCGGAGGAAGAGGGGCACCCCGACTCCCGCAGCCGCCGAAGATCGGCACGAGCGACATTATGGAGCCGAAAATTAGCCTCCACAGTATGCTGTTACGAGCTCTCACAGGATGTACTTCGACAAGTCCTCATCGGCCACCAGGTCGTCTAAGGCAGTTCGAACATATCCCGCGTCGACGGTTACTTTTTCTCCGGATCGCTCGGGAGCCGTGAACGATAGCTCCTCGACGACATGTTCCATCACAGTGTGTAACCGGCGCGCTCCGATGTTCTCCGTGCGGTCATTCACCAGTGCAGCGTATTCGGCAATAGCGGTAACAGCGTCGTCGGTGAACTCAACCTCGACCCCCTCTGTTCGAAGCAGTGCTGTGTACTGCCGCACTAACGAGTTCTCCGGTTCAGTCAGAATGCGAATGAGATCGTCGCGATCGAGCGGATCGAGTTCGACACGGATAGGAAACCGTCCCTGCAATTCAGGAATTAGGTCACTTGGCTTGGCCATATGGAAGGCGCCAGCGGCAAGGAACAGTATGTGAGCAGTGCGGACCATGCCATAGCGAGTGTTAACGACGCTACCCTCGACAATCGGCAAAATGTCACGCTGTA
Source organism: Acidobacteriota bacterium (assembly GCA_002731215.1). GTDB lineage: Bacteria > Acidobacteriota > UBA890 > UBA890 > UBA890 > UBA890. The sequence goes on from PCAP01000032.1 coordinate 16,840, forward strand.
CGCCCTCGCGTGAGACATCTGGTCCCGAGCCTCCATGGCGCCCAGCGATTTTATCAATCTCGTCGAAGAAAATGACTCCCGAACTCTCTACTCGTCGGATCGCTTCGCGGGGAATTTCTTGTTCGTCGAGGAGCCCTTGGGTGGCTTCGCGTTCAAGATGATCAAGGGCATCTGGAACGCTCATGCGCCTCCGGGCACTGCTGCCACCGAACAAGCCCGGCATCATGCTGCCGAGGTTGACGTCCATTTGCTCAGTGCCTTGCCCTGTGAAGACCTGGAAGCTTGGCAACTGGGTTTCAGTTACTTCAACTTCGACCGTGCGGTCATCTAGGGTGCCGTCTCTAAGCTGAGCCCGAAGCTTTTCACGAGTTGCGCGCTGCTCGGCGCGGCTTGCAAGGTCAGTGTCCTCATTGATGGATGGGACAGGCTGGGTTTGTGGGGGTGGAGGGAGCAGCAGGTCAAGCAATCTTTCCTCGGCCTGCCTCTGTGACTTCGGACGGACTTCCTCGGACTTCTCTTTCTTGATCATCGTTATGGCTAGCTCGACAAGATCTCGGACCATCGATTCAACGTCACGGCCGACATACCCCACTTCAGTAAACTTTGTTGCTTCTACCTTAAGAAAAGGAGATCCAGTTAGTCGAGATAAGCGCCGTGAAATTTCCGTCTTTCCGACACCGGTTGGCCCCATCATGATGATGTTCTTGGGGGCAACCTCATCGCGAAGATCTTCTGGCAGGCGCAGGCGTCGACGGCGGTTCCGGATGGCTATTGCAACCGCACGCTTGGCGGCTGCCTGGCCCACGATGTATTTGTCGAGCTCGGCGACAATTTCACGAGGAGTCAAGTCTTCGACATGAGGACGCATTGCATCGATGGTTTCGGGTAAGCGAATTACCATCGGGCTCCCTCAGCTTTCCGGGTTATTGTCAACAGAGAGCACTTCGACTGTTAGCTCGTCGTTTGTATAGATATCGATACCGGCGGCGATGGTGACTGCCTCGCGAGCGATCGTTTCGGCAGCAAAATCGGTGTGTTGTAGCAAGGCACGTGCAGCGGCAAGCGCCATTGGCCCACCGGACCCGATTGTCAGCACCCCGTCGTCGGGCTCGATGACGTCACCCGTACCAGACAACAGGATTGAAGCGTCGACGTCGGCAACGATCATCAATGCCTGCAGGTTTCGCAGGCTACGGTCCATCCGCCAGTCCTTCGCCAGCTCGACGGCAGCGCGGCGCAGGTTTCCTTGAAACTCCTTGAGTTTTCCCTCGAAACGGCCGAATAGTGCCAGACCGTCAGCCGACGAGCCGGCAAAACCCACTATGACCTGGTCCTCGTGCAGTCGCCGAACCTTCTGCGCGCCACCCTTCATGATTGTCGTATCGACACTCACCTGACCGTCGGAGACCATTGCTACCTGCTCTCCTCGGCGCACGCAACATACCGTAGTGTGATGCCATTCGTTCATCGGGGAATTGTAGCAACTGGGCGCACACCTGGCCTGTGCACCACTCCCGGATGGGGCAGAAGAACGCGGGTGGCTCCGAATCTGTTTCGAACGTTCGTGACCCCTCAGGCGCGTGGATGCGCCTTGTCATAGATTGCTTTCAGCTGTGTCGTCGAGACATGCGTGTATCTTTGAGTGGTGCCCAGTGAGGCGTGACCAAGTAGTTCTTGGATGGCCCGAAGGTCAGCCCCTGCATTCAACAAGTGAGTGGCAAACGAATGACGGATAGCGTGCGGAGTTGCCGGCTTATTGATTGCAGCGTTCTGGAGATGCTCGGCGAGGAGTTTGCGCAAACCATAAGTCGACAGACGTTTCCCCTTGGGGGACAAAAATAAAGCGCCAGATGGATTCGACCAGGAGTTGCGTATTTCCAGGTAGTTGCGGATAGCGTCGGTGGCATGTGAGCCGAATGGTATGAGACGTTCTTTCCGCCCCTTACCGACAACCTGGACGGTGCGTTCATCGAGGTTGATGTTGTTTGTGTTGAGACCAGTTAGCTCAGCTGCACGTAGACCGGTAGCATAAAGCAACTCGAGGATAGCGCGGTCACGGCGTCCCAGGTCGGTGTCCGCGGGAGACTCGAGCAAGCTCTGGATCTCAGATTCACTTAAAAAACGTGGAAGGCTTTGTGGGGCCTTCGGATTTCGAATCGCGCGGGCAGGGTTATTTTGCAGAGCACCCATACGGCACAGCCAGCCGCAGTAGGAACGCACAGCTGCCAGCTTGCGCCCGATCGTAACTGGCGAAAGCGAGGCAGCGTGCATGCGGGCCGCCCAAGCGCGCACAGCGTCTGTATCAATGTCGGTGGCCTTGACCATTCGGGACCCGCCAATTTCGGACCTGGTTGTCGCCCGTTGCTTGTCGGGGGCAGTGCCGCGATAGTCGGTTTCCTGACCATTCAACCAAGCATCGAGGAAGCGGCCAAAATGCGACAAATCGGTACGGTAAGCCTTTACTGTGTAGGGAGACGCGTTTTCTTCGACCTTGAGTCCGTGAAGAAAAGCGCCGAGGTCTTCCAGGAGACCCTGATCACTGCTCATGTCTTAAAGCCAGTTCGGTTATTGGCCCGATGAAGGCAGCGCACCAGCTATACGCGACACTGTTTCACCAGAAACCCGGTTCCTCTCGCGCAGCACCTTAGTTGCGAGAGCCCGGCTAGCTTCGCCCGATAAAAGGGTATCAAGTTTAGCCGTCGTTCCGACACCCTAACTTAGCCTGGGAGGCTCTCAAGCTGTTCGCCTGCGAGCAACTTGTCGAGGAGCTCACGAATTTGATCCGACTTGCCGTTAGACGCGCCAATCCAACGTTTAACAACGTTTCCCTCAGCATCAATTAGCAGAGTCGTTGGAAAGCCGAACACCGGACCGAAAACGTTCAACATTTCGTCATTTGACATCACGAGCGGGTAAGTGATGTTGTGTTTTTCATCCGAAGCCATCCACTCAAGAACCTCTTCAGGAGTTCCCGACTCGACAGTCAAACCGAGGAGACTTACACCCTTGTCGCGATAATCGTCGTCGAGCGCGTTGTAGTGTGGAATCTCTGTGATACACGGGCCGCACCACGTGGCCCAGAAATCAATGATTAAAATGTTGCCAGCTAGCTCCTCAAACGACATCTCGCTGCCATCGAAACGCTCTGCAACCAGGCTGGCAAAAGCTTCAGGGCTGGGGGAGACAGGAGGCGTGTAGACAATATAGCTAAGGGAACCGACAAGGCCCACGACGGCTACGGCAAGCAACGCGTACCTAACGTATCGCATTTCACTTCTCACTTTTCAGAAACTATCCAGCGTCAGTGTTGTTCTTGATCCAGGATTCGAGATCGTGCAGCGCGCGCCGCGAAATTGCCTCCCGGCGTTCTTGCTTTCTCCGGACAGATTTTTCCAATACGGGAATAATGCCGAACGTGATATTTGTTGGCTGATAGTTTAGCGCGCGCGCGTGGCTAATGTAGAAGGCCAATGATCCGAGTGCTGTCGTGCGTGGCACGGGGCGAATACCTCCGTCCAACAGGGCCATACCGCAATAGATGCCTGCGAGGAGGCCACCGCCGGCTGATTCTACGTAGCCTTCGGTGCCGGCGATCTGGCCGGCGAAGTACAAATCGCCTCGCGTGCGCGTCTGTAGAGTCTCGCTCAACATCCGCGGGGCGTTTATGTAGGTGTTGCGATGCACTGTTCCAAACCTCACAAATTCAGCTTTCTCAAGACCCGGAATCAAGCGCAGAACTTTCTCCTGTGGGCCCCACTTTAGCCGGGTCTGAAAGCCAACCAGCGAGTAGTGCTCGGCCGCGATATCGTCCTGGCGTAATTGCGCCACAGCATGCGGACGTTCATTGCTTCGGGGATCAGTGAGGCCAACTGGCTTCATCGGTCCATAAAGCAAGGTCTCTGCACCGCGCCTGCCAATTTCTTCGATCGGGAGGCAGCCTTCGAAAAACAGTTTGCGCTCGAAATCGGGGAGTTCATCGGTTTCGGCGTGCATTAGTTCAGCGTAGAAACGATCAAACTCCTGTTGAGTAAAAGGGCAATTAATGTAGTCCGCTCCACCCTTGCCATAACGGCTAGCGGCAAAAGTTTTATTAGTGTCGATGGTGTCGGCGAGAACAATCGGGCTAATGGCGTCGTAAAAGTAGAGATGCTCGGAGCCGGTGAGTTTGCAGATATCCTGGGACAGGGCCTCCGACGTAAGGGGGCCAGTAGCGATGATGCAGGGCCCCTTTGGAATTTCAGTGAGCTCTTCACGTACGATTTCGACCTCACTGATGGCTGCAAGTCGTTCGGTGATCTCACGAGAGAAGCGACTCCGGTCGACGGCGAGCGCCTTTCCTGCCGGGACGCGATTGTTATCGGCGGCCGACAAGAACAGCGAGTCGAGACGCCGCATTTCTTCGTGCAGTAGTCCGACGGCGTTGTCTAGACTGTCGGAGCGCAGCGAGTTGCTACAGACCATCTCAGCAAGAGCATCAGTTTTGTGTACCG
>PCAP01000033.1 GCA_002731215.1 Acidobacteriota bacterium
AGGTGGACTCCGTCCGCTCCAGCCGCCAGCGCCACGTCGACACGATCGTTGATCAGCAACCGTACATCGAACTCCCGGCAAGCACTGGCCATCGCCACTGCGCGCTCGTGGACACGGCGATCATCGGTTTCCTTGTCGCGATACTCAACCCAGTTGACACCGCCATTAGCCACCGCCCGCACCGCTTCAACAAGTGAAGCCGTAGTGAGTGGATCAATGATCGGCAAAACAGGAGACGGGAGACGCAGCGGCGTTGCGGCGCTCAGGAACTTGCCCTCTCTACTGATTTTGATTGGGGCGCGGGAAGCAGGTCGTCTAGCAAGTGGGTGTTGTAGTTACCTGCCACAAAGCCAGGATGTTCAACGATACGCTGCAACAGCGGCAGGCTAGTGTCGATACCCTGAATGACAAACATGCTCAACGCACGTCGCATACGCACCAAAGCCTCTTCGCGATTGAAAGCGTGCACAACAACCTTGGCAATCATCGAGTCGTAATATGGCGAAATGAAAGCTGCCTCGTGAGCCGCTGTATCAATTCGGACCCCTGGCCCCTTGGGAACATTAAAGGCAGTAATTTGCCCAGGACTCGGGGTTAACGTTTCGGGATGTTCAGCGTTAACTCGGCATTCAATCGAGTGTCCCCTGAATCTAATGTCCTCCTGCTTAATAGGAAGCTTCTTACCAAACGCAACGCAGATTTGTTGCTTGACCAGGTCAACGAGAGTGACTTGTTCGGTTACAGGGTGCTCGACTTGGATACGCGTGTTCATCTCCATGAAATAGTGTGCACCGTCCTTATCGACAAGAAATTCCATAGTTCCGGCGCTGGTGTAGTCAATAGCTTGGGCTCCCTTAATAGCATCGGCCCAGATCCGCTCCCGCAATTCCTCCGACAACGCCGGGGACGGCGTCTCCTCGATGAGCTTCTGGTATTTGCGCTGCACACTGCACTCACGCTCACCCAGGTGTATTAGGTTGCCGTGTTTATCACCAAGCAGCTGCACCTCAATGTGGTGCGGGCAAGCAATGTATTTCTCCACATAGATATCGCGCGATCCAAAAGCCGCGTCAGCTTCTGCGCCCGCAGTTCGAAACGCTTTAGAAAGTTCATCAGGGGCGGAAACAACCCGCATGCCCTTGCCTCCACCACCGGCAGCTGCCTTCAATAAAACCGGATAGCCGATTTTATCGGCAAACACGCCAGCTTCTTCTTCGTCTGTAACAGCGCCTTCGCTGCCATGGATGAGCGGCAACCCGGCGGCTCCCATCGTCTTTCGAGCCATTGCTTTGTCACCCATATTGCGGATCACATCGGCACTCGGACCAATAAACGTAAGACCACAGGTCTCACAAATGTCTGCAAATTCGGCGTTTTCCGCCAGGAAGCCATAACCAGGATGGATCGCGTCAACCCCCATAATCTCTGCTGCAGAGATTACCGATGGGATACTCAAGTAGGAATCAGCCGCCGGGGGTGGACCGATACAAATCGCCTCATCCGCAAAGCTAACGTGTAAAGAGTCTCGATCGGCCTCTGAGTAGACTGCGACTGTCTTGATATCAAGCTCGCGGCAGGCCCAGATAATACGTAGAGCAATCTCCCCGCGATTCGCGATCAAAATCGACTGAAACACAGGCTTATCCGCCCTGTCGTATGGCAAAGAGGCGCTGGCCAAATTCGACTGGTTCCGCGTTGTCTACGAAGATAGCAGCAACCTCACCTCCTACCTCCGCAACAATTTCGTTCATTAACTTCATGGCTTCGACGATACACAGAGGATCACCCTCGGACACTTCTTCACCGACTTCGACAAAGGCATCGGCGTCAGGTTCAGGTGATCGATAGAAAGTCCCAACCATCGGGGCCGTAACAATGAAGCAGTCTGCGTAAATCGCCTCGGCAGCCGGCTGTGGTTCGTCATTTGCAGCGGGCGGACCATCAGTGGCCGGGGTCCCTGTAGTCGGGCTCGTGACAACTTGTACAGGCGCAGGCGGCGCACTAATTTCGGCAACCCCTCTACGAATCTTGACGTGTACGCCCTCGCGCTCGATCGCGAGTTCGCTGACATCCTTCTCTATGAGAAGATCAATCAGCTCCCGTATCTGGTCGAGATCGACCAAGCTGTCATCCGACGACTTCTTGCTCATAGATGGGCTGCCCATCTCCTCTTCACCTTCGATGAACAGCTTCACGCTGATGTGCCCCCAAATACGGCCGAAAACCGGTCTAAGCGGTTCCTCGAAGCATAGGTTCGGTCTCCAAGGTGGTCAAGCATTCACAGCCATCCTCTGTGACGCACACCAAATCTTCTATCCTTATCCCGAACTCACCTTCCAAGTACAATCCCGGCTCGATGGTAAGCACCATACCAACTTCCAATGGTTGATTACTGCGGCTAGAAACCTTCGGACTCTCGTGGATTTCCAGGCCAACCCCGTGGCCGGTGCCGTGGACAAACGCGGGACCAAAGCCAACATCCTGGATCACTTCTCTGGCAGCAGCGTCAACTTCGATGGCAGCAATTCCTGGCCCGATCGTTTCCAACGCCGCAGCACGGGCAGCATTGACAATATCGTGAACCTCGAGCCAATGCCGACTCGGCATTCCACCACACCAGATCATGCGGGTCAGGTCAGAACAGTAGCCATCGATCTTGCAACCTAAGTCAATCATTATAGGCTCACCTGCTTCAATACAGCGTGTGGAGGCAACACCATGTGGCAGCGCCGAGCGAGACCCTGATGCAACAATCGTTTCGAACGCCATACTTTCGGCACCATGACGGCGACAGTAGAGCTCCAGATCCGATGCGACCTCGATTTCCGTCTGTCCTGGCGCCAGACCATTTGCTACCTCTTGGAATGCTGCCTCACTTACTAGTAGTGCTGCCCGTATTGCCTCAATTTCTTCAGCCTCTTTGCAGCAACGCTGTGTTTCGACCAGCATGGGAAAAGGCACCCATTCCACGTCGACCATAGCCTCGAGCTGCTCTCTAAGAATCACCGTGACATGGTGGGGCTCGAAAGCGACACGCTCCATCCCACTATTTATAACAGCCTCTGCAAACCCTTTCGCCAAACCCCTTGGGGCAATAACTATTGAAAGGTCACTTACTTGAGCAAACGCTTGTTGCTGGTAGCGCGGATCGGTAAGAAAGAAAACTTCCTCAGCTGTCACCAGGAGCCAACCATTGGTTCCTGTAAACCCGGTCAGGTAACGAACATTGACGGGTCTGGTCAGCAAGGCGCCATCGAGCCCGGAATCAGCAACAGTTGACAGAACTCGGTTGCGGCGTCGCAAATAGTGGATCGGAGTCACAGCCTCTTGTCTCCCCCTCAATCAACCCTGCTTATTGAATTTCTATTGCCCAGAGATTACTTGAGCAAATTGAGTGGAGTGTGTCTCCTGCTTATCTCCCACTCAGACGATCGGAATTCCTCATGTAAAACAAACCTGGTCGATGCTAACCAGTTTCACAGGGGATCAAGAAACTACATAGAGGTTCACCCGAAACCAAACTCAGCAGTACCCTAATACCTCGATCTCAACCTCAACGTTCTTCGGCAACCCTGCTACCGCCACGGTAGCTCTTGCCGGAGGCGCGTCAACAAAATAGCTCGCGTAGGCTTCGTTGACTTCTGCAAAAAGATCCATACTGGAAAGAAAAATCGTGGTTTTCAACACTTGGTCAAGTGAGCTGCCAGCCGCCTCGAGGATCACCTGCACGTTCTGCATGACGCGGTGTGCCTGATCCCCTGCTGAGCCACCGATCAATTCACCGGTTGCTGGATCTAGTGGAATCTGGCCCGCAACAAACACCAAGGACCGGTCTCCGACTGGAAGCTTGGTGGCTTGAGAATACGGGCCGAGAGCGGCCGGCCCTTTGTCCGTATGAATCACCTCATGTACACGCACTCATTTCTCCTTTTCCATTTTAGAAATGGCGACAAAGCTATTCTGTCGAAAGCTCCCAACAAATGCTTCTATAATCTGCTAACGCATCCCGGTGCGCACTACCCGGAGCACACCCGGGATTTTCGGCAACAGTTGGGTAATACGTTTCAAATGGTCAAGATCGGCCACGTCAATAATCAGATTGATGCACCCATGGTTGTTCCCAACCCGCGAGTCGATGTGGCGGATATTAGTTTTAGCGTCCGAGATCTTCGATGTGATCTCAGCCAGCAACCCCCGCCGGTCTTCGATCTCAACCTGGAGATTTACCGGCTGTATATTGCCTTTGGAAGCTCCCCAGGCCACTGGGATCTCCCGCTCCGGGTTCATCAGGAGTTGATCAACGTTGGAACAGTTCGCGGAGTGGACAGAAACACCCTTCCCGCGGGTAACATAACCGACAATTGACTCTCCCGGAATTGGGTTACAACACCGCGCACGGGATACTAAAATGTCATCCATCCCTTCAACGCTGACAATCGGCTCGTCACCCCAGCGGAGGATGCGACGAACAGTCTCGCCGATGATGCCACCCTCAGACTTCGGCGCTTCCTTGTTCAGTTTTTCAGGAGGCAGAAGCCGATCGATGACCTGTTTGGCGGAGATCTTTCCGTACCCCACTGAAGCCAATACGTCACTGCCCATTGCGAGCCCGAAGTGTGTCGCGATGTCGTCAAACGACCCGGCGGCGATAGTTTTCTTCAGGTTGAGGCCGTAACGACGCAATTGCTTGTCACAAATCCGCCGGCCCATTTCAATACTCTTTTCACGCTCACGGCGGTTGATGTAGGTGCGAATCTTGCTGCGCGCACGCGACGTCTTAACCAGACGCAACCAGTCACGCGCCGGATGAGCATCGCCGCTGGTGATGATCTCAATAATGTCGCCATTCTCGAGGGGCGTACGCAGCGGCACCAAGCTACCGTTTACCTTGGACCCCCTGCAGTGATGCCCAACTTCCGTATGGACGGCATAAGCAAAATCAATCGGCGTAGCCCCTGTGGGAAACACTTTCACCTCCCCCTTCGGCGTGAACACGTAGACTTCGCCTGGGTAGAGGTCAATCTTCAGTGACGACAGGAATTCTCGAGCATCTGGAATTTCCCGCTGCCGGTCAACAATCTGACGCAACCACTGGAACTGTTGGGTGTCGACGGCACGCCCATCATGCCCTTCCTTATACAACCAGTGGGCCGCGATGCCCTCTTCCGCCACCTGGTGCATTTGTTCCGTGCGAATCTGCAACTCAAACGGCTGCCCCTCGTCGATCACTGTGGTGTGTAGTGATTGGTACATGTTTGACTTCGGCATGGCAATGAAGTCCTTGAAACGACCAGGGACCGGCCGCCACAACCCGTGCACGAGCCCCAGCGCCGCATAGCAATTCTTTACGTTGTCTGTGATGATTCGGAAGGCAACGACGTCGTATATTTGGTCGAGTTCGCGGGCACTAGCCGAGAGTTTTTTGTGCAAACTCGCGTAACCTTTGACCCGGTGCTCGACTCTAGCCTCTATGTTCTGGCCGGAAAGTTCTGATTCAATACGCGCCCTAATTCGAGCAATAAACGCATCGCGAACCCTTGGCTGGCTTTCGATCTGTTCGACGAGCTCACGGTAAACAACCGGCTCGGAGTACTCCAACGCAAGATCTTCGAGTTCTACTTGCAGCCGCCCCATGCCGAGACGCTCCGCTAAAGGTGCGTAGATCTCCATTGTCTCGTGCGCATTATGGAGCTGAGCATCTGGTGAAAGATAGGTAAGCGTGCGCATGTTGTGGAATCGGTCCGCTAATTTGACAAACAGGACCCGAATGTCCTCAACCATTGCCAGAAGGAGCTTGCGGAAATTCTCGGCCTGCTCTTGTTCGCGAGTTGTGAAGCTGATCTTGCTGATCTGGGTGACCCCCTCGACCAGACTGAGTACCTCGTCGCCGAACTCTTTTTGGACTCGCTCCGGATCGGCCTGTGTATCCTCAAGGACGTCGTGTAACAAACCAACGGCAATCGACGTCGCATCGAGTCGCTGCTCTGTCAAGGTCATCGCGACTGCCAATGGGTGTACTACGTAGGGCTCCCCAGACTTGCGCAGCTGTCCATGATGCGCCCGAGCCGAAAACATGTGTGCGCGTCGAACCAAGTCTTGGTCCTCCACGGAATACCGCCCGGACATTTGCTCGATGACGTCTTCGATCGTTACCGGACCTTTAGCTTTTATACGCAGCGCAGGGAATCGCATCCGTTCAGAATAGCATCAGGGAAAGTTGCTTCTCGAAACTGGGACAAACCGAAACCAAGTTCAATTCTTCTTGATCGCGTATCCCCACGGTACTAATAGGTCAGAGTGCCTAGAAACCTTCGAAGGTAAGTACCCAGAGGAGTTTACGGTCCCGAAAGAAGACAGTCTGGTCGGACGCCCCCTATTTTTTCTTAGCTATAGCCCGTTTCGCTAACTCGTAGTAGACCGGGCTCGCGACAAAGATCGAGGAGTAAGTACCCACGACAACTCCGACCAAGAGAGCGAACGCAAAGTTATTGATCACCGGCCCACCATAGAAGAAAAGTGAAAGTACAACTATCAGGGTGGTCCCAGAGGTCAACATAGTACGAGAGAGTGTTTGGTTGATGCTGAGGTTGATGCTTTCAGCAAGCGGCATGCGGCGTTGTGTCTGGCGATTCTCACGGATGCGGTCAAAGACAACAACGGTGTCGTTAAGCGAATAACCGATAATGGTCAGAAACGCTGCAACGACTGGCAGATTAAATTCCCGGTTGGTAATCGAGAAGGCCCCAACCGCGATGAAGACATCGTGAACGAGGGCAGCAACCGCGGCGAAACCGAAGCGGGATTCGAAGCGATAGGTAATGTAGGCGAGGAGGCCCAGGAGTGCCCAGAACATCGCGTAGGCTGTTTGCAGGCGAAGATCCGCCCCAACCTGTGGCCCAACAAAATCTTGGCCGACGACAGCATAGCCACCGAAGAAGAACGTGGTCTGCATCCAGTTCAAGATCCGTGGATCGATGTCGGTTCCCTCGACCGCCTCCCAAGAAGAAAGCAAACCGGCCTGGTCACGAGCGCTTAGAGCCAGATCGGCAACGCGCTCGTATTCCGCACGAGCGTCATCGATGTCAACAACGGTATTAAACTCCAAGGGGTTTACCGCAAGGAGACGACTGGCAACTACCTCGCGGCTGACCGTGTTGAAATCAAGTTCCTGGCTAACACCTGCCTGCTTTGGGTCGAAAACTTTCAACGCTGAATAGATCTCGCCCAGTAGTCCGGCATTGTCTTCGCCCGTAAGCGGGGTACGAATGAGGACTTCCTCTCTTCCGGGCTGCGCGACGAATTCCTGAATAGTCGGATCTTCAATACCTTCCGCTACTAGCGTGTCACGCAACACATCGAGGTCAGGCCGCTCAGCAAATAAAACGATGACCTGCGAGCCACCAGCAAAATCAATCCCGTAACGCAAACCCCCGTGAAAAACAAAAGAGGCGATGCTCGCTAGGATCAGTGTGGCCGACATCATTGCCCCGATGCCCCGCCTACTGAGGAAATCGATTTGAGTCTTCCCTATTAGGCGCATTAGATACTCAATGTTTGGCGACGAGCTGACGTCCAAATCGCGAACAGCAGACGAGAAACAAACAGGGCTGTGAACATGGAAGCAACGATGCCAATGGTAATTGTTACCGCAAACCCTTTTACTGGGCCGGTACCGAACTGAAACAGAAAGGCCGCGGCGATCAACGTCGTCAGGTTAGCGTCCAGAATCGCCGAGAACGCTTTTGAGAAGCCTGCATCAATCGAAGAACGGACCGTTTTGCCAAGGTCAAGTTCCTCACGGATACGCTCGAAGATCAGTACGTTCGCGTCGACCGACATACCGATCAACAAGATCAAGCCGGCAATACCCGGCAATGTCAACGTGGCCTGTAGTGAGGCCATCACCCCCATCACAATGATGAGGTTAAGTGCCAAAGCGACTACCGCGTTGATGCCCGCCCCCTTGTAGTAAACAAGCATAAACGCAATAACCACCGACATACCGATAATCGCCGCGAGCACACCCTGGCGAATCGACTCCCTACCGAGCGAAGGACCGACGCTCCGGTCTTCAAGGTACTCAATCGATGCAGGCAGTGCGCCAGAACGCAACATTAGCGATCTATCTTCGGCTTCCTCAAGAGTAAAACTTCCACGAATGATTCCATCACCATCGATGCGCGACTCGATGGATGGCGCCTGCTGGACCCGGTCATCGAGAACGATGGCAAGGAGACGACCGATGTTGGAGGATGTAAACTCGCCAAACTTCTGAGCAGACGTTGCTTCGAGTGTGAAGCCAATAGCTGGCAGTCCGAATTCATCTTGCGACAGGCGCGCGTCCTTCAGTTCGCCACCCTCGACAATCGGGACGATATCAAGAAGGTAAAACATCGGAGGGATATCGATACCATTAACGGTTTCGGGGATCGACTCAACGATCTCCGTGCCCGGAGGCAGCTGGCCTCCAGCTGCGGCGACTAATGCCTCACGTGTCTCCGCCGGTCCTGCTTGAACAAGCCGAAACTGTAAAATCGCCGACGTGCGCAGGAGGTTTTTGACACGCTCGGGATCCTCAGCCCCAGGAAGTTGCACAAGAATGCGAGTCCCGGCCATACCTTGGCGTTGAATTACCGGCTCAGCAACACCGAACTGATCAATGCGGTTACGAATTGTTTGCAACGCCTGACGGACAGCGGCGTCCTTCGCTAGGTCTTGTTCAGCTGGATCCAAGCTAAGGTTCAGCGTGGGTGGGTTCGAGGACAGGTTTACGTTGTACGACGAGTAGTAATTAATCGCATTCACTTCTGCTTGATCACGCAGAAGTTCAGTGTTGAACGTCATGCTGAACGACACATCCGAATCGAGAATCGTTTCCGACGGCACCACACCTTCATCTTCCAAAAGATCTTGGAAACGCCCCATGTCCGTTCGAACTTGCCCAGCAACGGCCTCCTCCACGACAACATCGAGAACCAGGTGGATACCACCCCGAAGATCCAGACCGAGATTAATCTGCTCACTGGGTGGGTAGGAAAGAAACACACAGAAGCTGCTGATCGCTAAGATCAATCCGAACTTATAGAGATTATTCCGAGACATGCTCACTGCTCCGGGAAATTACCTGTCTAGGTGTTCGCCGACGTATCAAGTCCGGAAATGCTCGACTTGGCGACGTTGACCTTGACCTGGTCCGCTATGCGAAGCGTCAATCGGTCGTCCTTGATTCCTACGATGGTGCCATATATTCCACCCACCGTGAGCACATGATCGCCAGTCTTAAGGTCTTTGATCATCTGGTCCTGTTGCTTTTGTCGCTTACGCATAGGTGCAATTAGTAAGAAATAGAAGATCCCCAGCATGATGAGGAGCGGCACTAAGCTCCCCCAAGAACTCTGCCCCTGAGCCACCATCAAGAACGCACGCATGCCTTCTGTCGACCTCATTCGAGACGCCGAAGCTAATCGGCGATTGGAAATCCGGGGAGACCCGGAATGGCAGCACGAAATTTAGCTCAATCAGCCAATTTAGCCCTGCCAGCCGCGATATTGCGACGAAATTCGACGAAGCCCGCCGAAGCGATAGCGTGCCGGATGCTTCTCATGGTGTCAAGGTAGTGAAATAGGTTGTGCCAGGTCAACATAATGCCTGCTGACATTTCCCCGCGGATCATTAATAGGCGCAAATAAGCACGCGAATAACGTCGACAGGTGGGACAGTTACAAGCAGGATCAAGCGGCCCCTCGTCGGCAGCGTACTTCTGGTTCTTAATCGAAATTCGCCCTTCGCTGGTGAACGCCATTCCGTTACGAGCATGGCGCGTCGGTATCACACAATCGAAAAGGTCAACGCCTCGTGCCACCCCTTCGATAATGTCGTTCGGAGTGCCCATCCCCATTACATAGCGTGGCTTATCCTCGGGCAAAATAGCCGCTGTTTCTCCAAGCAGGGCCCAGGTGACATTTTTCTTCTCACCAACTGCCAAACCTCCAACAGCGTAACCATCAAAATCGAGCCCAATAAGCTGCTCAGCATGAGCAACACGGAGGTCAGAGTAAACACCCCCCTGTACGATTCCGAACAAACCTCCGGGCAAACATGTGGCTATTGTACGGCTTCGCTCTGCCCAGTCCTGAGTGCGTCGAACTGCCGCCTCAGCGATGGACCGGGTGGCCGATCCAGGCACGCACTGATCGAGAACCATGGCTATGTCGGAACCGAGCTGGGACTGAATCTCGACAACGGACTCCGGGGTCAAACGGAAGCGGCTGCCATCAAGCGTCGACTGAAAGGTGACGCCATCGTCATCGACCTGGCAACGATCTGACAATGAAAAGACCTGGTAACCTCCGCTGTCGGTCAGAATAGGGCCATCCCAACCCATGAACTGATGCAACCCACCAAGTGCCTGAATTTCCGCTGCTCCAGGCCGCTCAGCAAGATGATACGCATTGCTCAACACGATCTGGGCACCAAGTTCTTCAAGATCTTCCGAACGAAGGCCCTTGACAACGCCGTAGGTGCCGACCGGCATAAACGCTGGTGTCTTTAGAGTGCCGTGCGGTGTATCGAGCACACCGCAGCGGGCGGCGCTTGATGGGTCACGGTTCGTAACAGAAAATTTTAAGGGCACGTTATTTTCTTCTAAGCTTGGCGTCGATCAAGCAAAATGGTCCCAACCGTCACGCGAAATCGTTTCTACTTCGCCAGCCCTGACAAACGTGACCCCTTCGTCTGCGGCGACGAATCGACCGATGGCGCGAACCTCGACACCCTCTTCTGCAGCCAACGCACGAAATGTTTGCGCTTTTTCATTAGCCACCGAGCACAACAGCTCATAATCCTCCCCACCTCCGAGGACCAGTTTTATTGGGTCGATGTCCAACCCAGCCGCCACGTCAATCAAGACTGTGTCGGCAACCAGCATTTCTGCATCGAGGCGGGCACCAACACCCGAAGCCAGGCACATTCGCTCCAGATCGACAGCGAGACCATCGCTGATATCGATCATTGCCCTAACCAGTCCCTGAGAAGCTATTCTGCCACCAAATGTAACCGGAGGCCGGGGATCGAGAAATGCGTCGATGCATGCTTCGAAGGCTGACGATGACTTGTAACCAGTCCTAAACATCCGCCGAGCCGCTCCGGCTCGGCCCGGCCATCCAGTAACAAAACACCAGGTTCCCTCTGTAGCACCGCCACGTTCAACCGGTTCCGTACCCTCTTCAATTTCGCCCAAAGCTGTAACGTTGATGGAAACACGATCGGCGGCCGCAGCCACGTCGCCTCCCAAAATTGAGGTCCCGAATCTTTCAGCGCCCTGCCGAAGACCTTCTGCAAGGGAGACAACCCAGTCAAGTTCGGTACTAGTTGGCAGGGCGAGAGCCACGAGAAAGCCTCGTGGCCGTGCCCCCATGGCGCCAAGGTCGGAAGCATTAACAGCGATCGCGCGGCGACCGAGAACTTCGGGAGCAATCCATTCAGCACAATAGTGAATGCCTTCGTGCTGGCTGTCAGTCGTGAGCACAACGGAACCACCGATCTCAAGAACAGCAGCGTCATCTCCAGGGCCAATCTGCAGATCGCTATTGAGAACGCTAAGCTTGTCAAGGATTCGCTCAACCAGCTCAATTTCACCGAGATCCGATACCGTCAAACACCCCACTTCAGTGACCCATCTCTGAAAGATTGTCTGTCACTTGAGCTCGGGCCCATGAATGAGCTTCCTCGCAAGATTCCCAGCGACGCTCCACCTGACCACGGGCAGCTTGTTCGAGCAACGCACCTAGCATCGGGCCCTCTGCCATGCCCCAAGAAACCAAGTGCATGCCCCGTATCCAAGGTGTCTCTGCTGCCCGTGCCGCATAGGTTTCAAGCTGCAAAGCAGCGACGGCATTCTGTTCGTCCTCCGCTGACAGAGCACGTACTAAACACGCCGCCAAAGATGCAATTTCATGATTTTCTATTGCCCAGCCAACCATTTGGGTGTCGTCGGCACCAGGCGTCGCCATCGCCCAAGAACTGATAAGGGTCGCCCGTCGCGCCAAGGCGACAGGCCAACGTCGCTCGATTAGCCACTCTCCCATGCTGGAATTTGTCGCTCCAAGCCCGCAGAGCAACGCTGCCAGTCTGAGTTGTGCGCAATCTTGCGGCATCAGGTCAGAGACCGTAGCTTCGAAGTCACTCCATACCGATACAGTTCCAAGATCCGCCACCCCCCCAAAAGTACGCTCCCCCACCCCTAAATCAAAAGCCAGCCGCAGCGCACTGACCCAATGCGAGCCACCGAGCAATCGCCCCCACTCTGCCTGAACACGTTCATTAGAAACTTCGTCGATCGCCTTTACGTAACGACTGATAGTGGTCTCAGTAGACTTCTCGACTTTGAAACCATCAAGTGTAGAGACGTAGCGAATTGCCCTTAGTGCCCGTAGCGGATCTTCCCGCAGGGCCTCTTCAGAGATCATGCGAATGACGCCTGCGGCAAGATCGGTTCTACCACCGTGAAGGTCTATAAGTTCGGCCGGCCCCGAAAGGTCGAGACGGAGAGCCATTGCGTTAATGGTGAAATCTCGCTGGCCAAGGTCCTCCGATACGGTCCCCATTATCTTGCCAATATCAACCGAGGTATTGCCAAGTCGCATACGTCGAGTGTCGCGCCAGGGGTCCCCAATAGCCACTGGACAGCGACCGCAATAACGTCCGAAAGTATCAATGAATGCCTCGAGGTCACCGGCTACCGCAATATCGAGGTCGGCATGGGGGTCACCCCGCAAAGCATCTCGGATAACCCCACCAACGAGTAGAACCGGCTCGGCATGCTCCTTGGCCGCCGTAATGAGCCACGGCAAGGGCGGCTGCAACAGAAGCTGCGAGAAGACTTCATTCTGTCGACTCATCGAGGAGGCCTTTGAGTTCGCTCATGAACTCGTTAATGTCCTTGAATTGTTTATAGACAGAGGCAAAACGAACGTAAGCAACGTCGTCCAGGTCACGAAGCCTCTCGATGACACATTCACCAATCACCTGCTTAGGAATTTCCCGGTCCGGGCCATCCTGCGCCATCCCTTCGACTTCATCACAAATCGCCTCAAGCTGCTGTAACGAAACTGCCCTCTTCTCGCAAGCCTTCAAAAGGCCGTCGAGAAGTTTCTTTCGGTCGAAGCGCTCACGCCGTCCGTCTTTCTTGATGACCATAATCGGGACGTCCTCGACCCGTTCGTAGGTCGTGAAACGCCGTGCACATTCATCGCTCAAGCATTCACGACGCCGACGGATCACCTGCCCCTCACGGCTCTCGCGAGAGTCCACAACCTTGTCTTTCGAGTGACCACAAAAAGGACATCTCATGGACACATTATAGAGACTCGTTAGTTGTCTGAGCAGGCCATTGGAAAAGTCCAGAGAACGGACGGCACCCTGCCGAACTCAATTAAGGGCGTTACTCGAGTCCTTCGAACCGACGCATCGACAAGCCCTCACGACCCAGCAAAGCAATTCCGATGACGGTGATTGGACCAAAGGCCATCGCGTGGCAAACGATCGCATAACTAACAGCCTGTTCGTTGGGAACGCCCCAAAGTGTCCCCAATGCAACCAGCGCAGCTGCGTGAAATCCACCAACCGCCGCCGGCGTTGGGACCATCACGCCAATTACCACCGCTACGACGAGTGGCATCACAGCGTAATAGGGCAGGTCGATGCCAAAGGCGAAAAACAGCATGTAGAACGTCACTAGAACGTTGATCCAAATCAAGAGCGAGTGTACGACGATCGTCAAGATAAGCTTGGGATCCTTTATACCAGCGAAGCCGGTCAGGAAACTGCGTGCGACGGACAGCAGCCGATCCCCGGTATTGCCTGGTGCCCAGTCAGTGATTCTCACTAGGAACGCGTCCATTCGCCTTGGCATCAGTTGGGAACCAACCAAGAAACTCATCGCAGCTACTAGTCCTCCCAGGCCTATAAAGCCACTCATCCGCATTCCCGAAATAATCGCCGTGCCATCTTCCACGATTCCCGAGGGAAGAGGAAACAAAAGTAAGTAGGCCACCAAGATCAACAAGATACACAGCAGATCAAACAGCCGCTCGAGCACGATGGTAGCGAATGCAGCCGTCTTACTAATGCCCGACCGGCGGCCGAGCAAAACTGCGCGTGCAATTTCCCCTAAACGACCTGGCAGCACTGTGTTGAACGTCCAGCCCATAAACACGGCCGCTGTCAGCGGCGCCAGCGAAATGGACTTGATCGGCAACAATAAGTAATGCCAGCGCCAGGCGCGGTGCACAACAGCCAGCACGGTCAGTGTGGTAGACGCCAGTACCCAACGGTAGTCCGCCCGTTTAAGTTCGGCAAAAACGTTGCCGGCGTCGGACTCGCGCAGAAACAGCCATAGCAGGAACAGGGCGAACCCTCCGCCGATCGTGATCTGGATCCGGCGAGACATGCAAACACGGTCGTTCGGTGAAGGAAGGAAGATACGAAGACCAAAATGTGTAAGGATTGCTCGCGACGATACCGTGGATCGTCTCAGCCTGCTACACTCCGCGCGATTCTCCAGTCGCCGCCGCGCTTTCGAGCCACGGCAATCAACGAATTTGCCTCGCCGGAAGGAGCCACAGAATGCTGGGCGAACAAGAGGCCCGCGAAGCCATTGTCACGACGGGCCGTCGCCTTTACGAACGCCATATCCTGGCATCGATAGAGGGGAATATGAGCATCCGCTTGGATGGCGATCGTATCCTGGCGACCCCAAGTGGACTAAACAAGGGATTTATGCGGGAGGGTGACCTTGTGGTCACTGACCTTGACGGCAAGGCGGAGGGTGGCGGTAGGCCATCTTCAGAAATGCCCATGCACTTGGCAATTTATCGCGAGCGTGAAGACATCGAAGCAATCGTTCACGCTCATCCCACAGCTGCCACTGGGTACGCTGTAGCAGGCCGCAATCTCCCGGCAGCCGTCCTGGCCGAGATTGTCACGACACTTGGCTGTATCCCTATTGCTCGGTATGGAACTCCTTCCACCGACGAACTTGCCGAGTCCGTCATCGATCCGATCAAAAGCTACGATGCCCTTTTGTTAGGCAATCACGGTGCTTTGACGGCAGGTACTAGCCTGGAACAAGCTGAAGAACGAATGTACCAACTGGAACACTTTGCACAGATCAGCTTAGTTGCAGAACTGCTGGGCGGCCCCAAGACTTTCAGCCTCGCAGAAGTTGAGCAACTCTCAGCTCTCCGAGAGAAAGCCGGTGGGCGTCCGGTGCCCCCGGCTTGTTACCCGGTGGACATCAGCCAAGAAACGATTACGCTAACGAAAGATGAATTGATTGCACTCGTAACAGATGCAGTTCGGACCCTGCGGTGACAAGCACAGAGTCCCCTAGCGGTGGCGTTGCGCTTTCCCTGATAGAATCGCGGCGTTAATAAGAAATCAGACCCTCTTAAAGGAGGACAACAGATGGGTGATTATGGGGAAGCCCTTGGAATGGTCGAGACCAAGGGATTGGTGGGAATGGTCGAAGCCGCGGACGCCATGGTAAAGGCAGCCAAGGTGACGTTCATCGGCTATGAAAAGGTCGGTGGCGGCTTGGTTACCGCAATCGTACGCGGCGATGTCGCCGCTGTGAAGTCCGCTACAGACGCAGGTGCTGCGTCGGCGCGTCGTGTCGGGGAGCTCGTGTCAGTGCACGTGATACCGCGTCCCCACGGTAGCCTTGAAGACGCGCTTCCCATTGGCAAGAGCGAATAACCCCCCGGCCTCGTGTTTCTAGCCCGTGTTGCCGGCACTGTCGTTGCTACGCGCAAGGACCCTAAGCTCGAAGGTTACAAGCTACTACTGGTAGCTCCTGTTGACCTGGATGGTAACGACAAGGGTGGCTACGTTGTCGCAATTGACACCGTGAACGCAGGCTACAGAGAAACGGTGATCGTGGTCCGCGGATCCTCGGCTCGAATGGCCGAAGGCATGAATGAACGCCCGGTGGACGCCTCGATCATAGGTATTGTCGATACGGCTGACGTGGACGACTGATGGACTTGGCCCGTGTAATCGGTCGTGTCGTTTGTACACAGAAGGACGAGTCGCTTAACGGGCGTAAGCTACTGCTCGTCCAGCCTTTAACCATTGAGGGCCTGGATACTGGTACCCCTCTCGTGGCTATCGACGCCGTCGGCGCCGGGGCTGGCGAAAGAATCTTTTATGTCACTGGCCGAGAAGCTTCATTTGCTTTCATTCCTGACCATGTCCCGACAGATGCCACAATCGTCGGTATCGTCGACCAGGTCAATTTACTCTAGCGGTGTGCTGAAATGTTCTTAGGGCGGGTAATCGGAAACCTTGTGGCTACGCAGAAGGAACCCAAGTACGAAGGCAAGGCGTTGCTTCTGGTACAACCTGTGTCGCCAGAGGGCAACGGCGACGGGGAGGCTATCGTCGCTGTCGACAGCGTCGGCTCAGGCGCCGGTGAGACCGTATTGGTCGTCATTGAAGGTCGGTCGAGCAGCATCGCTATGGGCCAAAAGCTTGCACCGGCTAACGCCGCGATCGTAGGCATAGTCGATCACATCGACTGGGAGAGTTAACGATTAGCGCCCATAAGCTACTCGGGAAACCCATTCAAGAGGCAATCCTAAAAGGTGTCGAAAAGGGTCTCGCTGAACTGGCCAGAGTCGGTCACCGGGCACCAAAGCTCACCGCGATACTAATAGGAGACGATCCCGCCTCGGCGATTTACGTTCGCACAAAGACCCGAACTTGCGAGGAGCTTGGTATTGACTCCGAAACCATTGAATTGCCCGAGAACATATCGACCGAAGACGTAATCGGTTGCATCGACGAGCTCAACACAAATGAAGGAGTCGATGGCATCCTAGTACAGTTGCCACTGCCGACCGGTGTCGATACCGACGCGGTCCTCGACACTATCGATCCCCGCAAAGATGTCGATGGACTGCACCCGCACAACGTCGGTTTATTAGTACAAGGCAGGCCGCGCTTCGTGCCAGCAACCCCCGGGGGCATTATGCAGATGCTCGATCGCAGAGGCATCGAAATCGAAGGGGCAAACGCGGTAATCATCGGGCGCAGTGAGATTGTCGGCAAACCAATGGCTTCACTGTTGATGCACCGAAATGCGACGGTCACAGTCTGTCATTCCCGTACCCGCGACTTGCAGGCTGTTTGCCGCAGCGCCGACATACTAGTTGTCGCCATTGGTCGCGACGCGATGGTCACTAAGGACTTTGTTAAGTCCGGTGCGACGGTAATCGACGTTGGCATCAACCGTGTCGCCGAGCGAGACCGAGTCGAGGAAATCTTCGGTGAGCATTCTGATTGGGAGAAGTTCAATCAACGTGGATACATCGTCGTCGGCGACGTACATCCTGAGGTTCAGGAGATTGCCGGTGCGTTGACCCCTGTTCCAGGCGGCGTTGGGCCGCTCACCATCGGCATGCTGATGTCTAATACGCTTGAAGCCGCGCGACTGCGGGCAACTCCAGGCGGTTGATCAGAGCGGACGAGACCGTGAAGCCCACCATCATCCGCGTCGGCCTAACGGGTAACATCGCTGTCGGAAAGTCGACCGTGGCCAAATGGATGGCGAGCCTCGGCTGCCATGTGCTGGACGCCGACATCCTAGGACATCAGTGTTTGGAGCCCACCGAGACAACGTACGATCGCGTTGTCGACGCATTCGGGTCTAGCATCTTGCAGGAAGATGGGACTATCGACAGAAGTCTTCTTGGTGCCCGTGTGTTCAGTGACGACGACAATCGGGCGAAGCTCGAGGCGATTATCCATCCCGCTATTCGCATCAAGGAACAACTCCAGGTCGACCAAATCGAGCGGGTCTCTGGCCCCGGTATTGTTGTCACTGAGGCCGCATTATTGTACGAAACTGGTTCTGTGGATCGATATCAACGGATAGTCGTAGTCACTGCAGGGGAAGATATTTGCCTCAAGCGCCTCCTAGAGTGTGGTCTCAGCATTAACGAAGCCCACGATCGTATGGCAGCACAAATGGTGCAAGCTGAGAAAGCAGCACTAGCAGACTACGTCATTGATAATAGCGGTGCCCGCAAAGCTGCCCGCGAAGCTACCCAGATGGTCTGCGAGCAGCTTCAGCTAGATCTGGCGGAATGGATGGCAGGAAATCGGCTCCGTTTAATCTAGAACTCAATCGGGACGATACTCAAAACGAATTCCAGGATCAGCCTCGACCTCCACCGCGGCAAGCCAAAAGTCGTGTGTCCTGTCAGCTTCGGTGCCGTTTTCACCGCCAGTAATGGTGCGCATGCGCCCATCAAGCCGTTCAAAGATCCACGCAGCCACCGCCGGCACGGTTGGGCCGGATTCGTTAAACCCATCAACATCTTCGAGTACTCGTTGATCAAGCGTTTCTAAAACTTCGTCGACGATGGTCCGTAGAACTCGAAAATCTATAACCAGGCCGATGTGATCTAAATCGTGCGAGCGTGCATAGGCAGCAACCTTCCAAGCGTGATGATGGAGTGAATCTATCTCACCATCAGGACCACGTTTGTGCCCAGCCTCGAACTTAGCTTCGACGCGAACCTCATACATGAACGTTCTCAGCTCTGCTCGTCTGCAACAGTGTTCCAATCATGGCAATGTGGACAGCGAGCAAATGGCTGACTCGCTTTGAAACCGCACTTCAGACAAACGTACGGATCAACGAGACGCGCCTCACGTATCACCCCAGCAAATAGGTCCCCCACAGCATTGCCGTCGTCCCCTTGCTCATCCAGCACCTGCCACAACTCTCGTTGTACGGTGATCGATCCAGGTTTCTCGGTCAGCGCTCGTGTAAGTGCTTCCCGCGCCGCCTCAAGGTCGCCGCGTTTTCGATGCAGGCGCCCTAAAACAAGTTGCACACGCCAGGAGTGAGGGTGGCGATCCAAAACCTTTGCACAAGCGCTTTCGACTTGAGTTCCACCATCGAGTCCGCTGGACACACGAACAATACGTTCAAGGGCCTGCATGGCCCAAGCGGTGCCATCACCGAGCGCCATCTCCCAGTGTTGCAAGGCGCGTGGCAGATCACCACGATTGTCTTGGCTATCACCAACCCCCAGATGTGCTGGTGCGTAACTTGGATCAAGTTCCAATGCCGCCTCGTAGCAACTCAATGCAGTTTGAGAATCACCATTCTTTTGTGCCGCGTTACCACGCTCAGTCCATAACGAAGCAAGGAGTCTCTCATCGGTTGATCCTGCCAACTTGTCGATGCGCGATTGGGTCTCGCCAGCTTCTTCCCAACGCCCCATTTCCTCGTAAACACGACGCAGACAAAGCCAGCCACTGAGATTGTCGGGGTCACGGTTAACGACATCTTGAAGGGTTCGCTCAGACCGATCCATGAGACCGGCGCTCTTGAAATCAAGTGCGAGCGAAAATAATGCTTGCGTGCGACCTAGGTCTGAAAGTCCTGGGCGATGCAGCAGGCTCTTGTGAATATCGATGGCGCGCTCAATTTGGCCTTTTTCCCGGAAAAGGTTGCCAAGGGCCAAATATGCCTCCACCGCGTCGGTTTCCCCACGTACAGCTTTGCTGAGTTCAACCAGAGCCAGATCAGGCTGATTCAAGATTAGGTAATTTAGGCCTAGAAGATAATGAGGGTGTTCGCCGTATTGCGAGCCCTCAACGCGGCGAGCGCGGGCTAGCGTCCAAGCACGTCCTAAGAGAATACCGAGCATAACCAGAGCTGCAGCGACTCCAAGCGTCAGAGACCAACCCTGCATCTCCTACTCCTCAACCCAGTCGTCATCTGACAATTCCCCGTGGCCAATGTCAGCTGGCAAGCCCCCAAACTCACGGATCGTTGATTCCAAAACATCGATTCGGCGCTGAGCCTCACGCTCGTGCATGTTGTGTTTAAGGTGTTCAAACACCGCTATAAAACCCGCAACAAGAACACCGATGAATACCGAGCCAAGAATTACCAAAAAGACCGGCACATCTTCGACCGTGCGGTTGGGGAAATAGGTCACGTCGACCCGTTGGTCACCATTGGCATAAGCGATAGCAACCAAAACGATAACCATTGCTAGGTACAACAACATCTTAAAGATTGCGCTCATCCCACCTCGTTCTCACCCTGTCTCATAGGCACCACCCTGGACTGGCGGCTGCGATAGTCATCGAGGACGTCATCCCAGAGCCCCCGAGCCGTAACGATATCGTCAACCACCTCACGCGCGGCGCCCCGGCCTCCAGGGGTCAAAGTAACCCAGTCGGCAACTTCGATAAGTTTAGCGTGGCCATCCGACACCGCGATGCCAAGGCCAGCATGCTCCAGCATGGGCAGATCAATAAGATCGTCACCAATGTAGGCAATCTCATGGTCAGAGATGCTTTCTTGACGCTGGATGTCAAGACAGGCACCGACTTTGTTTTTTACTCCTTGCCTCAGATAGTTAACTGGCAACTCGGTAAATCGTCGTTCGACTACCTTAGAGGTCCTCGCAGTGATGATGGCAATCTTCAGATCGATCAAGCCGGCTATAAACATCGCCGAACCATCTTTCACGCAAAACATCTTGGCCTCGCGATCATCGTCGATGAAAATAATTTCGCCACTGGTCAACACGCCATCCACATCAAGTACCAATAGTCGAACGTCCCGCAATCGCCTTTCGTAGCTCTCACGGTCCAGCATCGCCATCAGATCATCTCAGTGCGCCAGAGGTCATGCAGGTGAACAACACCCTTGGGACGATGCTCCTCATTAATCACTGGCAACGAGGTAATATGCTTCTCCTCCATTAACCTTAGGGCTTCAGTCGCCAAAGCGTCGGCGCGCGTACACACAGCGTCGGATGTCATCAACTCTTCCGCTGTGCTCTGTAGTGCCAACTCCCCCTTTGATTCAAGAAAGCGGCGCACATCTCCATCGGTAACCACCCCAGCCAACCGTCCGTCGGAATCAACCACCGTCGTCATCCCGAGCTCTTTAGTGCTCATTTCAGCCAAGACATCGACCATGTGTGCCCCAAGAGTGACACTGGGGATCTCCGCCGCCGTGTGCATGACATGGTGGACTCGCAAAAGCTGCCGGCCGAGATTGCCGCGAGGATGGTGAGCAGCAAGATCGTCGGCGCTGAATCCACGTTCCTCAAGCAGAGCCATCGCCAAGGCATCACCAACTGCTAAGGCTGCCGTCGTGCTGGCAGTGGGAATCATCCCAAGCGGACCGGCCTCCTTTTCAACACCTGCGTCAAGAACGATATCGGCTTCGTGTGCCATAGTTGATTCGGTCTCACCGACGATAACGATTAGGGGCACCCCTAAGCGTTTGATCGTCGGCAACATCGCGACGACCTCTTGGGTGTCTCCACTCTGGCTGATCGCCACCAGGACGTCACCTTCGCATAGTAAACCAAGGTCACCATGGCCGGCCTCGGCAGGATGAAGGAAAAGTGCGGGACTCCCTGTTGACGCAAGAGTTCCTGCCAATTTACGTGCAATGATGCCGGATTTGCCCATTCCAGAGACAACTATGCGTCCAGCGCAACCAAGCAGGATATCCAGTGCTTTATCGAATGGCACCTGATCAAAGCGCTCAGCCAATTGGCCGAGCGCGTTCGCCTCGATGCGAAACACTTCCCGCGCCAAATCAAGCGAACGCTGCCGCTGTTGTGACAATTCAGTGTCACCGCGAAGGTTCCGTCCAGAAGACGCTCTATTCACGATTCCATTCCTTCGTCCACCACAAGCTTGTTCGTTGAGGGATGTACCCGGAGAGTTTCTTCGAGCAAACGCTGCAATGCCTCAATCGGCAGTTGGGTCGACGAATCGCTCAGCGCCGCAGGAGGATCGTCGTGGACTTCAATAAACAAGGCGTTGACACCTATCGCAGCCGCCGCACAAGCAAGCGGTTTAGCGAATCTCCTTTCTCCAGCAGTCTGCCCTTTACCCGCCCCTGGGAGTTGAAGGCTATGAGTGACGTCAAATACCACCGGGTATCCGAAGTCCGCCAGGCGGCAAACTCCCTTAAAATCAACCACCAAATTATTGTAGCCGAATGAAGTTCCACGCTCGGTAAGCATAATCCCGGTGGCCCCTGCCCCTTCCAGTTTCGCGATAACGTGTTTCATGTCTGCAGGAGCGAGGAACTGGCCTTTCTTTACGTTAACTGGCCGACCACTCTCAGCTGCAGCCAAAAGAAGATCTGTCTGCCGACTCAAGAAAGCTGGGATCTGGATCATGTCAACCGTGTTAGCAACCGCCTCTACCTGCTCAACAGCGTGAATGTCCGTAGTGACAGGAATCCGAACTGTGTCACGTACCTCTGCCAAGATCTCCAGGCCAGCTTCTAGGCCAGGCCCACGGTAAGAGTCAATCGAGGTTCGGTTAGCCTTATCGAACGATGCTTTAAAAACGAAGGGCAGACCAAGTTCACGAGTGATACTGGCAACTTCAACCGCTATGCGTAGACACTGGTCGCGACCCTCAATGACACACGGCCCGGCAATCAGCCCAAGCATGCCCGAACCGAATTCGACCGTTTCGCCGATTTTCACCGTGTTTATCATGTGCGCGCTCCGGTCGCGTGAAACTGCCACAATATCTTAGGCCGTCTCGGCTCTAACTTCTTCTGTAGCATTTTCTGCGCGCTCCACGATGCCACTGGAACCGCTGTCAGCGTGATCCCGTGCAGCACGGACAAAAGCCGCAAACAGCGGATGCGGCTCCTGCGGCCTTGACTTAAACTCGGGGTGAAACTGACAGGCGACAAACCACGGATGTTCGGGAAGCTCAAGAATTTCCACGAACTTCCCATCCGCGGTCTTGCCACTAAGCACGAGACCGGCGTCGACCAAAGGCGGCTCGAAGGCACGATTGAACTCGTAGCGGTGACGGTGGCGTTCCGAAATCATCTCCGACCCATACGCTTCGGCGGCCCGTGATACGGATACCAGTTCACATTCGTAAGCACCGAGTCTCATCGTACCGCCAAGATCTTCAACACCAAGAAGATCTCGTAGCTTGTAGATTACTTTGTCAGACCCAGGCCCCGGGCCTTTGAAATCAAACTCGCTACTGTCGGCCGAATGCTCAAGCCCCGCAACGTTTTCAGCAAACTCCATGGCTGCAGTTTGAAAACCAAGGCAGATACCGAAGTAGGGGACATTATGCACACGCGCGTAACGAATTGCTTCCATCATGCCGCGTACCCCACGATCGCCAAAACCTCCAGGCACCAACACACCCCCGACATCAGCAAGGAGTTCGGCCGCATCTTCTTCTTGCTCAAGTCGTTCTGCCTCAATCCACTTAATATCGACGCCGAGGTCGTTCGCCAACCCTCCGTGGACGAGTGCTTCGGCGAGGCTTTTGTACGACTCCTCGAACTCGACATACTTCCCAACAACCGCTATCCGGACACGAGCCGAGGGATCTTTATAAGTCCTGACTACGTGCACCCATTCGGCCAAGTCAGGAATATCGCATTCCAGCCCAAGCGACTCGCAGATGATGCTGTCGAGACCCTCTTCCTGGAACACGAGCGGTACATCGTAGATACAGTCGACATCTTTTGCTGTGATCACCGCTCCCGGATCAACGTTAGTAAACAAAGCAATTTTTTCCTTGATTCCCTCTGGCAGGAAACGGTCAGTGCGGCACAGCAAGACATCAGGCTGGATACCAATTGACCGTAGCTCTTTGACACTGCGCTGAGTCGGCTTGGTCTTAAGCTCTTTGGCCGCCGCGATGTATGGCACCAGAGTTAGGTGAATGAACATCGAGTTGCCGCGACCGGCGTGTTGTCCAAGCTGACGGATTGCCTCGAGAAACGGGAGGCTCTCGATGTCACCAATCGTGCCACCAATCTCGCTGATAACAATATCGGCAGTCGACGCAAGCGCCGTGATGCACTCCTTGATTTCATTAGTGATGTGAGGAATTACTTGGACTGTCTTACCGAGATAAACGCCCTGGCGTTCCTTCTGAATAACAGATTCGTAGATCTGCCCCGATGTGTAATTGTTAACTTTGGCCATTCTCGCGTTGGTGAAACGCTCGTAGTGTCCAAGGTCAAGGTCAGTTTCGGCCCCGTCATCGGTAACAAACACTTCCCCGTGCTGAAAAGGGCTCATTGTTCCCGGGTCGACGTTGATATAAGGATCCAACTTCAACAAGTTGACGGTGTACCCATGAGCTTCCATAAGCCGCCCGATCGCCGCCGAGGCAAGCCCCTTGCCTAACGACGAAACTACACCGCCGGTTACGAAGATGTACTTGGTCGACATTCCCGTACTCGATCTCCTAGTTTGTTAGTTCTTCTAAAGGTGTCAGGCATGCTCCCCCAACAGGGCGCGCACCCTTTCAAGGTCACCGGGTGTATTCACCCCCGGGATTCCTTCATTGACAAGATATGTCTGGATCGTTTCTCCAGTCTCGAGCACCCGCAACTGCTCAAGGCCTTCCGCTTTCTCCAAACGTGACGGGGGCAGCGCAGCCCATCTTCGAAGGGCTTCCGAAAGATAAAAGTAAACACCCAAGTGCAACCATGCCCCGCATGTACTTGTTTGGTCAACAACCTTGGGCATCCACGCCGTATTAGACTCACCGGTGGACATATCGACTGACGCCTCCCACTCAGCACGTGGGAAAGGCACCGCAGCGCGACTGAAATACAGCGCTTGTTCGTTGTCGTTGATCACGACCTTCACCGCATTAGGATCCCAGAAATCTCGGCGTTCCTTGAGCGGAGCGCGGAGGGTGCCAAGCTCCGTTCCAGAGCCCCGAAAACAGTTCAGAGCCTCGGTTACCGCAGCGGGGTCGAGCAGCAGCTCGTCACCTTGCACGTTGACGATGATGTCGGCAGAGTATCGCGACGCGGCGTCGGCAACCCGGTCGGTCCCCGAGGCGAATTCACCAACGGACACTACCACGTCGGCCCCGCACTCTCGGGCGACCTCGGCGATACGTTCGTCATCAGTTGCAACGATGGTGGCGTCTATCCCCTCCACTCGAGACACGCTTTCCACGACGTGCCCGATAAGCGGCTGGCCAGCCAAAGAGGCGAGCAATTTCCCGGGAAATCTGGCAGAAGCAAACCGCGCTGGAATGATGGCAATGCAGTCCATGCGCCGATCCAAGATCAGTAATCGCAGGAGAATAACACCCGATCAGTCTAGACGCTGATCAGGGACTTTACTCTGAGCGCTAAGTCACGGACGGTAGCGTCCATGAGTTCGCCGGTATCATCATCAGGGATCTCGATTTCGAATTCATCTTCAGCGGCTATCACGAGGTCAATGATCTCAACCGATGTGAGACCAATCTCACTTTGTAAACGAGCTTCATCGTTGACCTTCCCAGCAACTTCGGGTTTGAGTTCGATAATAAGGCGCTTTATATCCTCAACCATCTCGATCGAACTCACGCTAATTCCCCTCCTTCGTAGAGGTCTCGACAACGGCCTCGACATAATTTCCCACTCGTGGTTCGAGGAATCCGGCCGCTTTCCAGCAAAACAACATCAAGTACTGGAAGATTGAGGCTCTCGGAAACCACGGCCCGCACCCGCACACCGATGCTTTCACTATTTTTGGGGTCGCGTGGCGCTGCAACAATAACAATACCTTCATCATGGCCGTTCCTGGTCCCGAAGGCAACGACACTTCCCGGGCGTACCAACTCGAGGCCATGCACCACCCTCTCGATATCCTGCGGGTAATAGTTTCGCCCACCCAAGATAATAAGTTCTTTTTTCCGTCCTGTGACGAAAAGCTGTTGATCCTTCATGTAACCAAGATCACCAGTCATTAACCATTCCCCGTGGAGCGTATCCGCTGTGGCCAAAGGGTCGTTGAAGTACCCGCGCATGACCGATGGCCCGGCGATCGAGATTTCCCCAATACAATTATCTGGAACTGACTTGCCGTGATCATCGACGATGCGCACCGATGTTTCGCGAACTGGCGCACCACAACTAACGATGCGCGCGCAGTTGGAGGCTTCATTAACCGGACGGGCGATGCCCTCTCCCTCCAGAGCCTCCCGGTCGACCTCCATGACCTCATACTCTTCCTGAGCTCGAACTCCGGTAGCCATTAAACCAACTTCGGCAAGTCCGTACGCGGGCATGAAACCAGCCTTCGGAAACCCTGCCGGCCTAAACGCCTCTGTGAAAGCAGCAAGCAGATCGGGATCTACGGGTTCGGCGCCAACAATCGCGACCCGCCATCTCCCGAGATCACGTCCAGGAATGTCACCACGCTCCAGTAGATGCCGGTAACTCACGTTAGGGCCAGCAGTTATCGAGACGTTATGACGTTCCATCACGTCGAGCCATCGGCGTGGTCGCCGCAAAAAATTAAATGGCGTCGTGAGCACCAAATCGATAGAACGGGCTGTCGCGCCCAGTAAGTTCCCAATTAGACCCATATCGTGATACATCGGCAACCATCCGCCACCAACGTCATGGGGTGCCACCTCAAGACGTTCAACTATCGCTTGGACGTTGGCAGCAACGCAACGGTGCGGCAACACGACACCACGTGGTGAACTCGTTGACCCGGATGTGAATTGGATAACGGCGATCTCATCGGGCGCAGGCTCGTGGGGATCGAAACCACTCGAGCTACCGATCAGCTCATCGTAGCGGATAACGAGCGCTTTGTTCTCAAGGTTGGCTTCTTTCACCAACGGCTCTCCAACCAGCTCGACTTCCTCATCAACAACAACGAATTTTGGTTCAGCCACACGCACTATGGAAACGATGTTTTGTAGGTAGCCTTGCAATCGGCGCCGGCTAATAGGCGTCGGCAAGATCGACGGGTGCAACCCTGCCAATACGGCGCCAAAGAACGACGTCACTAAGGGTCGTAGCCCCTGACAAACAATCGTCACACGGTCCCCGGGCTCACCCTCGAAGTTCTGGAACCCGGCCGCCACCCGCTGCGCTTGGCCTTCGATCTCTGCCCAGGTGAAGCGTTGCTCGTCTTCGTCGACGAAGATCAGCCCACGATTCCCACAGGTCTCCGAGGCGCGAGCCAGGATGGCAGGCAGTGTTTGTGGAAACTCAGAAACAAAACTCACGGTTCACTCTCAAGACGAGGTCGGAGCCTAATAAAGCCCTGGCCAATCAGGATCCTGCTGGCTCGAGCGCCGGGAGCTTGGCTTCAATCTGCGTCCAGCAGTCTTCCAGGTCGGCGCCAGTAACGATAATTCCGTGGTTGGCCAGACCGAGGATCGTACGTCGTGGGTCATCTGTTTGCTTAAGGCCATCAAGCGTAGACTCACAGAGTTCGATCGTACCGCAAGGATAATGTTCATCCGTGTACACAATTCCATCTACGAACCAATGGATGTGGATCATCGCTCCGATTTCAGGAAATTCGCGGTAAATCGTAGCGTGGATACTCGAGTCGATCGAAACCCGCGAATCTTCAAATCCCACCGGCACTGTAATGTGAATTTCTCGAGCATCCGGATCAAATTTACTGACCAGGAGGATGTCCTTTCCAATGACATCAAGTTTTGCTTTGTTCACACCTCGGCCTGACATCCAGAAGACGTCAGCATCGTGCCGCGCGCTCATGTTGCCGTAGCTAACTTGCTTCTGCCCCAGCACTTTGAAAAAGCGACGGCGAGCCCGATCCGATAAACCGTCAAGAACAACCGCTGAAGGCACCAAATCAAGATCATCGAGACGGCGTGCCATGTCTTGCATCTCTCGAGTCACGTTCGTTCCTTTACACAACTCTTCGGGCAGATCCGTGTGAACGATGTTCTCATCGATATAGGTAACGTCAGAGCGCTGCAGCAGAAGGTTGAACAGCCAATCCGCGGCATCGTCAGAACCATTGAGAACCTCATGCCCACGTTCTGGAGTGATCAGCGTCATGTTGTAATCTTGTGGACCATCGCCAGTGACTTCCGTATAACCGGCAAGGTTCGCCATGCAACGCAAGCCGATCTCGTACGAACGAACGACTCTCTGAGCGTCATTCTCTACGGCATCCGCGATGAAGAATATGCCAACGAAGTCTTGGTAAGTACGACGCTGAATACCAAGCTGATCAATGTCATCACCATCAGGCATGAACGCCAAAATTACGTCGGCCGGTTCGTTGCTATCATCGGGGAGTAATTGATACTGCGGCGAATCCGCGAAATGTTGACACACGGGATCAAATAAACCGTCCAACACAGGGTGGGAGCCCGTGCGCAGCATCCGCACAGTCTTCATGAATTTCCTCCATAAACGTCACAGCGGTTGGGCATATCAGCAGCGCAACTACTTTCCTTTTTCCCCTGTGCAAGTCAGAGACATCCGATCAGGCTTAGGTTAAACAAACCATGGGAAAATGATTGCATCGGGTCCCAAGCAACTACGTAAGGATACACATAGAACCGAACCAATGCATGAGTTTAAGCTACTTGAAAGTCCCTCAATACCCAATGAGGCTGTAACTAAATCGGCATCCGAACAAGGAGGCTTGCCGGAGATACCGACAGTTTAGCCGGTAAACTACCAGCGATCTCCCCATCGGTCTCCACGTCGAGAATGGAGCCCTCAAGTTCGATCGATCGACACACCAAGCTCTGAATATCTGGATGGGCAAACGGACGTTGACTCTGAAGTCGGCGAAACTGACCTAATGTCGTTTTCAGGCTGAGGGCCCCAATCATAACGATGTGAAGTTCTCCGTCGCTGAACGAAGCATTCGGGCTTGGTCGCATGCCGCCGCCAATAGAGGGGCCATTGTTCACGAAAAGTTGAAGCATTCGCGTATCCCCACTAGCACCATCGTCAGTGCGCCATGAAACCTGGTGCGGTTGAGCGTTGAGAATTTCTCTAAGCGCAGCAAGTGTGTAGGCACGCTTACCGAATCTTTGTAGCCACTTGCTGCGGTTGACTCGAAGCGCCACCGCAGGTCCCAAGCCAACCGTGACTCCGTTAAGAAAATAACGGCGCTCTTTATCTCCTCCGACGCTAATGTCCGCAACACCGACATCGATCCAAATATTACGGCCCTTTCTTAAGCCATGGAGAATCTTGGCTGGATTAAGGGGAAGACCCAATCCGCGCGCCAGGTCACATCCAGTACCCAACGGAAGGTAGGCGAAAGCAGTGTCGGCTATTGTCGCCTCAACTTCCATTAGGCCCTGGACAACTTCATTGGCCGTCCCATCACCACCGGCGGCAATTACTAGGCTCGATCCCGCAGCAGCTGCGGACCGAGCAATCTCGGTACCGTGTCCGGAGTACTCAGTCTCAATAACAGTTGGCGTCGCTCTCCATGACCGAAGTTGATCCCGTACCCGGAGCCAAGTGCTTCCTGCCTTCCCACGCGCAGCGGCCGGATTCAGAACCAGAACGGGAGGTGCCTGGACATTCTTTTCTGGATCGGACAACTTGTCCCCGGTGCTGTCGTTCTTGGCAACCATAGTCACCCCTTTTACCGCAACCGACTTGCAGTCGCTACTTTCGCGCGCAAGACTCCGAGACTCATGGAGACTCGGGAATGATCAGCCAGCTCATCACACGTGGGGTATTAAGTTTGAAAGCAACTGTCACCAAGGTAGTGGTGACGCTGCGGATCTCTCCAAACGTACTCACGATCACTTCTTTGTTCCCAACCTTGTTGGCCACCTATAACTTGGCCCAAGGTCGGCTGATAGTGGCTGGTTTGTGGATCATAGCGAGTGGGTTCTTCGATGTCATCGACGGTGCGGTAGCCCGAGCTATCGGACAAAATTCACCGTTTGGGGCAGTACTCGACTCGGTAACTGACCGCGTCGCGGATGCCCTAATCTACATAGGCGTCGTACTCTACTTCTACCGCACAGAGCAACCACTGTATGTCATTGTCACGCTGGCGGCCCTGGCCGGCTCATTAATGGTTTCCTACACGAGGGCCCGGGCAGAAAATACGGTGGTGGACTGCAAGGTAGGTTTTGCGGAACGGGGCGAGCGTATTGTATTGCTCCTTCTGGCTTTGTTCTTCAATAAACTAGGTGCCGGCATGTGGATACTCGCCGGGCTTTCCTGGCTAACGACGTTGCAGCGCGTTGTCCACACACACCGGGCTCTCGCTGCAGGGCAGCACCGGGCTCCTGTCGAACCGGGTTAGTGGAAAGTTTGGCAGACCACCCTCCGTTAGAAACCTTGTACAGTGCAAAAGTGCGTAGCTCGTGCGTCTGCCAGTCGTCAAATCACGAAGCGTCCTCGTAACCCAGCGCACGGAATCTTAGTAAGCACAGTACCACCCAGCAACTAAAAATCTGCCAGAACGGAATGTTCTCAGTGCCGCCGCGGTTTGACGACGCTCTCTTCGTTCTCCGACGACGAGTGCCCCCCAATGGCAATGCGCTTTCCCTCGAGATACTTGCCAGCCACCGCGTTCCAGGTTGGTATCACGATCGTCACGTTGTCGGTCGCTTTCGCTTTACATGCCAGGCGGATCAGCGGCCGAGGTTCGTCAGTCTCGATATAGCCAAAGCGAGCGATGCGTCTGCGTTCAAGCGGGTTGATTTCCGAAAGGTGATCATTGCCACCCAGGATACCGACCCAACAAGTTCCGCAAGCCGCCGAGCGACACTCTGTAGGGATAGGGCCATCGCCTGGCTCGCAACGATTATTGGCGTATGGGTGATCGGCCTGGTCGACCATCGACGCCTGCGTAAGCTGGACACCCTCGATTAGCTTAAAGGTGGCACCCTTGAAACCCTCATCAAAACGGATCGTGTAGTCGCGCTTGAGACCCTTTAGGTACCCCAGAAAGCCACCCCCACCGTTTTTAGCTCGGTCAGCATGAACCTGTTGGGGTGACCGACTACGGGCCCAGTCGCTGATGTGAAGGTTGCCCTGGGCAGTATCAAACGCCGTACGACCCACTTGGTGCAACGTCATGAAACCGATGATGGTGATACTGATTACTAAAGATACATCTGCCTTTACTTCCCCTGCGACC
>PCAP01000034.1 GCA_002731215.1 Acidobacteriota bacterium
GACCAAGGTGGGTGCTGCTGACTACGATGAAGGGTATTTCACCAATAATTGGCGCGAAGGCGACAATCGCTACACGCTCGAATCAAGACGCAAGATTGAGGGTCGCCACCCCGAGGTCATCAAGGAAGTTTTCTCGCCCTCAAGGGTTCTCGACATGGGCTGTGGCCCGGGCGTTCTGATGTTCTTACTCCACGAAGTCGGTATTTTTGCCGATGGTATTGATCATAGTCCCGACGTTGTGGCAATTGCCCCGGCGGAGGTGCGTGATCGCATTATGGTTGGCTCGGTTGGTGACCATCTCGTCGCCGAAGATTCTTACGATCTCGTGATTTGCCGGGAGGTTTTCGAGCATTTAACTGTTCTTCAGGTTCGTGAGGCGGTGCGCAACATCTGCCGTATTTCTTCTAAATACGTGTACATCACAACAAGATTCCATCCCAACCCTTCGAACCTGCTCGACGTAACAACTCAGTTCGAAGTCGACCCAACCCACATCACCTTGTTGAATAAGGACTTCCTCAGACTTCTATTTATTCTGGAGGGGTTCCATTGCCGGCCTGACCTCGAGGAAAGAATCGACTGGATGAACAAAGGACGCGTCCTGGTTTACGAAAAACAGAACGATTAAGAAGGCCCGACTGCACTTGTTGTGCGGGAATCTCGGGCTAACGTGGACCGGAGGGCTGGTTCTCTCTCTAATGAGTCGATTGGTTGTTTGATTGCTTGATCGGCTCGAGGTGTGTTTTCATTACACCGTGGCTCACGAAATCGACTCGATTGACACAAGCAAACCGGCCTCGAAATCGAGTGCCGAGATTGCCACACTTACCCAAGGACGCACGATGGACTGTGTTTTGAGCTACCACATGAACCCGTTGACCTGCGGGGTCGCGAAGTTCAATCTCAAACTTGCACGACAGCTGGGTGTATCAATGCATCAGGTGCTGGACCCGATCGTGACAACCTACCGTGCCCCGTTGCTGTCAATGAAGATGTGCGAGTTTGACCGCGCCGATGTGGGGCGGCTTGGTGAGCTGCTCGACTGGGTGGAGTGGCGAGGGTGCTACAGCCTATTCCTCCATTCTTGGGAAGATACGGAAATC
Source organism: Acidobacteriota bacterium (assembly GCA_002731215.1). Classification (GTDB taxonomy): domain Bacteria; phylum Acidobacteriota; class UBA890; order UBA890; family UBA890; genus UBA890. Next base: position 1,104 of record PCAP01000034.1, read on the forward strand.
GAGCACCGGATGGTGCTTGAGGCCGTTGATGTTTTTTGTGGCAACGCTGAACTGGCCAGTCAGGTTTCGAATTTGCGCCAGTCAAACATTCACGGCCTTTGGTGCCCTGGGACGCTTATTGGCGCTAGGCGTTTCGATGACGCAGAGATTTCAGTTTTCACGTTCGGAATGGCGCACAAAATACGCTCGCGCTACTACGACAAACTCAAGAACTTGCTTGAAGATGTTGGGAAATCCTATTGCCTCTACGTATCGACGGCACTACACGAAAATACATCCTTTGATGACGATTTCTCGGTGGGTTTCGAAGAGCTGAGCGAGGTTTTTGACCATGATTTACGTTTTCTTGGGTACCTGTTGGATGATGCAACCTACAATTACCTTCTTGAGACTGATTTCTTTGTAGCGTTTTTTGAGCAGGGAGTCCGGGCAAACAACACCACCGTTCATGCTGCAATGCACTGCGGGGCTGTTGTAATCACCAATCTTGACGAGTACTCGCCCCCCGAGTTCGAGCACATGAAAAACGTTATTGATATTACCCAGTGTGACGAGATTCCGCAGGACCCTGATGTCCTAGCTGAAATCAGTGCAAACGCCATCAAACTTGACGAGGAAGCCTATGGGTGGAGTGCCCTGGTGCGGAACATGCGCAGTGGGGGCGGGTCGTCAGGATAATTATCTGCCGATGGTAATGATAAGGATACAGTGAAGGCTGCCGAGCTTGCTTCTGAAATACGGAGAGGGGTACCTGGTGGAGCCGGTTCGGTCCTTGAACGAATAAATTTGACCGTCAAAGCGTTACGGCGCATGCGGCGAATCTAAGGAGAGTTGATCCATGCCACCCGAGTTGAGTATCGACGGCGAGGTGATTTCAGACGATAGCGATTGCTACGTCATCGCTGAAGTCGGACACAATCATCAGGGTAGTCTGGAAGGCTGCAAGGAGCTTTTTCGGCAAGCCAAGGATTGCGGCGCCAGCGCTGTGAAGCTTCAGAAACGGAATAACCGAGAACTCTACACCAGTGAGTTGTATAACAGGCCTTACGATAATAGAAACAGCTATGGGGCTAGTTATGGTGAGCATCGTGAGGCACTAGAGTTCGGCCTTGAGGAATACACTGAACTGAAGAACTACTGCGAAGAGATCGACATCACTTTTTTCGCGACTGCCTTTGACTTTTCCAGCGCGGATTTCCTTGAAGACCTCGGGGTGCCAGCCTACAAAATTGCTTCCGGGGACCTGAAAAACACTCCTCTATTGGAACACGTGGCACAGTTCGGCAAACCGATGATAGTCAGTACTGGCGCGTCGGTTCTTGAGGACGTCAAGCGGGCCTACGACACCATCATGCCGATCAACCCACAACTCTGTCTTATGCAGTGTACTGCTGGTTATCCTGCAGAGTTCGAAGAACTCGACCTTGGAGTTGTCACCACTTACAAGGATCTCTTCCCTGACGTTGTCATTGGTTATTCTGGCCACGACAACAGCATTTCGATGCCGCTCGTTGCCTATTGCCTCGGTGCTCGGATGGTTGAAAAACACTTCACCTTGAATCGAGCCATGAAGGGCACAGATCATGCCTTTTCCCTGGAACCGACTGGACTCCGGAAAATGGTCCGTGACCTGAAGAGGGCACGGCTCGCGATCGGTGCAGGCGAAAAGCAGTGTTACCCGAGCGAAGCTAGTGCTGGTATCAAGATGGGCAAGAAAATTACCGCGGCGCGTGACCTTGAAGCCGGGCATGTATTGACTAGGGACGACTTAGTCCTTAAGTCGCCGGGCGACGGTTTGTGTCCGTACGAGTTGCCACATGTGATCGGCAAGGTGCTCACATCAGCGATCCCGTGTGAGGCTCCGATTAGCTGGGAATTGTTGGAGCATTCTGATGACGGAGAGGATCCGTCCATCGGGCGGCCTGAGTAGGGGCAGAGAGCCGAAGATGTTCGATCTCACTGGTCGTACCGCTGTCGTCACCGGAGCCCTAGGACATCTTGGCCCTGTATGGATTAAAGCTTTACTGTCAGCTGGGGCAAGAGTGGCAGGTCTTGATTTGCAAGATGCTCCGAACTCAACGGCCTTCGAACTGTTGGTCGCCGAATTCGGCGAAGATCACTTGTGCTTATACCGTGCGGATGTTCTTAACCGGGCATCTTTGGAAAAAGCTCGCTCAAGTTGCTCTGACGATCTCGATGTGCCGACCATCTTGGTCAACAACGCTGGTATTGACCAACCTCCGGGGGCTGCGACAGAAAGCCATCAACTACACGAAATTCCAGTCGACATGTTTAGTGAGGTCCTTAACGTTAACGTTGCTGGTGCGTTTCTTGTGTCACAAGTATTTGGTGAGGAGATGGTGCGGTGTGGCAATGGCTCGATTATCAACATTGGGTCACTGTACGCTAGCGTTTCACCCGATGCTCGTATCTACAATCACATTGATGTCGATCCGCCGTTTTTGAAACCTCCCGCGTACGGTGCCTCCAAGGCTGGCCTTGTCAACCTGACCAAGTACCTTGCGACTCACTGGGGTCCCTACGGCGTGCGAGTTAATGCGCTTTCGCCCGGTGGCGTGCTCGGTGACCAAGATGAGCAATTCAAAGACAAGTTTGTTGCTCGTGTGCCCCTAGGCCGGATGGCCAAGGAGCCCGACTTGATCGGCCCGCTGCTTTTTCTAGCATCCGATGCATCCTCATATGTCACTGGAACAGAGCTTCGTATCGATGGGGGCTTCACGGCCTGGTAGCGGCTGTCATACGGTGCTTGCGGTAGAATTCTCGTGTTAACTACACAGGTTTTTGATCTGCAATGTCGGCGCCCCGACTGACAAGGGGCCATTCTCGGAATGCAGCACGGAGTAGTCCTATGGACTGGATGCCTGAACTTATCCCTAACTGGATTAATGGTGAGCAATTTCCCGCTGCGTCTGGAAAAGAGTTCGACAATCTAAACCCGGCGACTGGGGAGCGTATTTGTGGTGTTGCTTCCTCAGAAACTCCGGATGTTAGCCGAGCTGTGGAGGCGGCCAAAGAGGCACAGCCTGAGTGGGCTGCCCTGACTCCTGTAGCTCGCGGCGACTTGTTACGAGAAGTAGCTCTTAAGATCCGTGAACGCAGCGAACACTTCGCCCGTATCGTCTCGCTTGAGACTGGTAAATCGTTTTGTGATGCTCTTGGCGAAACCGATGCGGCTGTAGAAATGGGCATGTTTGTGGCCGGAGAGGGCCGGAGATCTTATGGACGAACAACGACTAGCGCTGTGCCCAACAGGGCGGCCATGGTTGTTCGGCAGCCGCTGGGGGTAGCAGGGCTGATCATCGCTGCCAATACCCCGATTGCCAACGTTGCCTGGAAGGTATTTCCGGCCCTACTGTGCGGTAACGCGGTGGTTTTAAAGGGTTCAGAAGACACACCGGTCACGGCCTGGGCAGTAGGGGAGGTGTTTCACGAGGCGGGTATTCCCCCCGGTGTACTGAACATTGTCCAGGGACTAGGCCCAGAAGCTGGGCAGCCGTTAGTTGAAAACCACGACGTCGATATCGTTAGCTTCACGGGTTCGGCAGGCGTAGGCCGCCTCATTCAACGGATCGCTGGCGAGCGGCTGGCAAAAGTGTGCATGGAACTCGGCGGCAAGAACCCCTTGGTTGTATGTGACGACGCTGACCTTGATGTAGCGGCGGACACCACAATTCTTTCGGCCTTTAGCAACGCGGGGCAGCGTTGTGCCTCCGGCAGTCGGATCATCGTGTTTAACGCAATCTACGATAAATTTCGTGACATGCTCATCGACAGGACAGGCAAGCTGAAAATGGGTCCTAGCGATACTGACGACTTTGGCCCTGTTATCAACGCCAAGCAACTCGCAAGTATGGTGGAGGCGGTTGAAGGGGCGAGAGAATCAGGCGCCACGATTCTGACTGGAGGTAAGCGGTTGACTGACGACGAGCACAAGGATGGCTTCTACATGGCGCCTACCATCATTGAAGATGCGCGCCCATCGGACGCTATCTCTCGTGACGAGCTCTTTGGGCCAATTACCTGTTTGTATCGAGTGAAGGGCTTTACCGAAGCCGTCGAGCTTGTGAATGATTCGCCGTTTGGGCTAACGGCGGCGATCCACACGAAGAATATGCACCGAGCCATGACCTTTATGAATGAAGTTAAGACGGGCGTGATCTCGATTAATGGCGCCACCTACGGAAGCGAGCCGCACATGCCATTTGGAGGCCTTGGCCAGTCGGGCACTGGTTGGCGAGAGGCTGGCACTGAGGCCCTCGACGTTTACTCAGATTGGAAGACTGTATACATCGTTCACGATCCAACGGACGTTTAAGTCTAAGACCAGTATGTCAAACTCCAGCGTTGTCGCGCTCATCCCGGCTCGAAGTGGCTCGAAACGGGGACCCAAGAAGAATATCCGTGTGCTCGGAGCCCACCCGCTAATTGCTTACTCGATCTGTGCGGCAAAGGACGCCGGGATCTTCGACGATGTAATTGTGTCAACTGACTCTGAAGAGATTGCCGAACTCGCCCGCCATTACGGAGCTTCGGTCCCGTTTCTGCGCCCATCGGAAATCGCCGGTGACCTGTCACCGGACATTGAGTGGGTTGAAGATACGCTGACTCGCATGAAAGATCTGGGGTCGACCTTTGACTGTTTCAGTATCCTTCGAATTACTAGTCCGTTTCGCACAACAGCGACGATCCGCCGTGCTTGGGACCAGTTTCGCGATGCCGAGGGAGTCGATTCCCTTCGAGCCGTTGAGCGCTGCAAGCAGCATCCTGGGAAAATGTGGATCGTTACTGGTCAGCGCATGGTACCGCTGCTCCCTCTCGGACCGTCGCAACAACCGTGGCACAGCAGCCAGTATCAAACACTGCCGGAGGTGTACGCCCAGAATGCCAGCCTCGAAATTGCTCGCTCTCAGTTGATATATGACAGTCGTACAATCGCGGGTGAGGTGGTGATGCCGTTTTTTACCGAAGGGCACGAGGGCTTCGATATCAATGAGGAAGAAGATTGGCAATTGGCGGAGGGGATGCTTAGTAGTGGTGAAGTCGAGTTGCCATCGGTAACAGTCGAGCCTTTTTTAGGGAAAACTTAAACGACTCGAACTCAGAGCTTTAGCGCGAGGTATTCATGACCGCACAGCAACCGGCGACGGATACGAAACAAGTGCCAGCATCCCATAGCGACCTGTCTGGGCAACTTTCATATGTCTCTCTTGAGGTGTTTAACCAACTCTCCGGGCTGGATGTAAACGCCGAGCAGCGGGCTGCGATTTTTTCCGCACTCTGCCGGATTAACGTTCTTTACATGGTTGCTAAGGCTGGTTCCGGTCATCTTGGTACTTGCTTCAGCTCGCTCGACATCATGTCCTGGGTTTACCTTGAAGAATTGCGCAATGTTGAAAGTGGCGACGGGAACTGTGACATTTTCTTTTCGTCAAAAGGGCACGATGCGCCCTCACAATATGCTGTTCTTATCGCCCGCGGCCTCTTGGATTTCGAGCTTATCCACCAGCTCCGCCGTCTGCACGGTTTGCCCGGACACCCGCACGTTGAAACGCCTTATCTGCACTGCAACACTGGTTCGCTCGGCATGGGTATCTCGAAAGCCAAAGGGATGGCGGAGGCCAACCGGCTTAATGGTATCGACCGGAAGGTTTTTGTCATGACCGGGGACGGCGAGCTTCAGGAAGGCCAGATTTGGGAGTCGCTATCATCGGCAGCGCGACGCGGTTTGAGTGAGATCACTGCCATCGTGGATCACAACAAGATCCAGTCTGATACTTGGGTCAGCGACGTTAGTCCCCTTGGTGATCTAGAAGCGAAATTTGCCGGTTTTGGGTGGCATGTGGCGCGCTGCGATGGGCACGACTTCGGAGCCTTGAACGCAGCCCTACGGGATTTCGACGCTGTTACGGATAAGCCTAAGGTGCTGATTGCCGACACTGTCAAGGGCAAGGGAGTTTCATTCATGGAGTCGTCAGCCATTGGGCCAGACGGTTTCTACCATTATCACAGTGGCGCACCGACCGACGATGAGTACGATCGCGGGCTTGAGGAACTCCTCGAATCCGCCCGCGGCCTGCTCGCGGATACTGGGGTCCACGATTTACCGCTTCAACATTCGGATCGTTTGGTCAGGAGACAGCACGGCAAACAAGAGCGCTTGGTCGTCGCATACTCAAAGGCCCTCGTCGAGCAGGCAAAAAGCGACCCGAGCATCGTCGTTCTTGACGCCGATCTCATTCTCGATTGCGGCTTGATTCCCTATCAGGAGCGGTTTCCTGATAGGTACATCCAGTGTGGAATTGCCGAGCAGGACATGGTTTCACAAGCTGGGGGGTTGGCCTTGATGGGAATGACTCCCATCGCTCATTCTTTCGCATGTTTTCTGTCGACACGTCCGAACGAGCAGATCTATAACAACGCTACGGAGAACAAAAAGGTCATCTATATCGGCTCGTTGGCGGGTTTGTTACCGGGTGGGCCGGGTCACTCACATCAATCTGTGCGCGACATCTCGGTGCTTGGTGCGGTTCCTAAGCTGATTCTCATTGAGCCTTGCATGGAAATAGAAGTTACTAAGGCTTTGGAGTTCTGCCTCAATGGGACCGAACAGAGTAGTTACCTACGGCTATGTTCGATGGGATGGCAAATGCCATTCACCCTTCCTGATAACTACGAGATGATTGAAGGGCGTGGGGTTGTTGTGCGTGATGGTACTGACGCCGTTGCTATCGGTTATGGTCCTTGGTTGCTATCAAACGCTTGGCATGCGGCTGAGCATTTGGCGGACAATAACGGCGTGAGTCTCCGAGTGATCAATTTGCCGTGGCTCAATCGTATCGATGGTGAATGGCTACACGAAGCCATCAATGGGTGTGACTGGGTTTTCGCTCTCGATAACCACTATGTCCACGGTGGTCAGGGGCAGATGGTTCTTAGCAAGCTCGCTGAAATCAATTGCGGTGACATCCACGCTAGACAAATTGGTCTTACAGAAATTCCGGAATGCGGAGGGACTGCTGAAGTACAAAAGTATCACCGCCTCGATTCCGAGAGCTTGGCTGACTGGATAACGGTGGCGATGCAGGGGCCATCGTCTTGACCGTCGCCCTGTTCTGGGACATTGACGGCACCTTGCTGTCAACCGCAAGAGCCGGAGTCTTTGCTTGGGAGGGGGCAATCAGAGAAGTGCTAGGTTCTGATCGCTCGCTCGACTCTTTCCCCACTGCGGGCATGACTGACGCCGAGATTGCCACTAAGCTAGCGGAAGAATGCGGTGCTGGCCTTGACCGTATAGTTCCCGTTCTGCGCCGATACGAAGAGCTCTTGCCTTCTTGTTTACCGATGCGGACTGGGCATGTCCTGCCGAACGTTACAAAGATTCTTGACGACATTAAGAATCTTCCCGGTGTGGCTTCAATACTACTCACTGGCAATACGGCAATTGGTGCCCAAGCTAAACTGACGCATTATGGACTCTCGGGCTATTTCGATGGTGGCGCCTTCTCTAGGCATGGGGATGATCGCGCGACAATCGCACGTCGCGCTCTCGACTTGGCACGCTCACGTCACGGCGACATACGGGCCGAAGACACATATGTGATTGGGGATACGCCGAAGGACATCGCTTGCGGGAAGGTTATTAATGCTCGCACCGTTGCTGTCGCTACAGGGGTTTATACCTTAGATGAACTCGTTGAGTACGATCCCTGGTGGGCCATTGAGCAGTTGCCAGAGCCTGATGAATTCTTTTCCAAGGTTATGCCAACATCGGTGGCTGGCAACCGTTGATGGAGGCTGTAATGCTTGAGCATAGCGTTCGGTGAACCACCGACTTAAGCAGTCGTTCAAACGCTTGCACGCTGTCAAGCGCCTTACAGGTTGGTCGCGTGCCCGAAAGACGCGCGCACTGGGTCTATGGTGGCAGAAACTGTTGGATCTTGATGAGGCGACTCAGGTTTCTGTTGAGGGAAACCCACGCGTTTTGTTGGCCACGAGTCTAGGCGCGTATCAACCAGCTAGTCGCCTAGATAGCCTGTTAGCCATGGCACTGAAGCTTCGGGGAGCGGAGCCGCACGTATTCTTGTGCGACAGCTTCTTGCCGGCGTGCCAGCTTGTCGACGCCTACTTCTACCCGAATCAAGGCAAATTTCTCAGCCACGGTTCTCGCCGCGATGTTTGCCGAACTTGTACCGAACCCACCGCCGCGGTCTTCGAGGCACTAGATGTTCCGGTCCATCAGTTCAGCAGCTACGTGGCTGACTCGCGACGTCACGAGATTGAGGAGCTGGCTGCTGGTATCCCCGCTAGAGAGATCTCTGGCTATCGGTCGAGCAACATCGCAGTGGGCGAGCATGCGCTTGCTGGCGCTCTGCGATTTTTCGCCAGTGGCTCACTCGACAGAGAGCCCCGCGGCGAAGAGGTTCTGAGGTCATATTTCCGTGCTGCCTTGTTGACGGCTGAGGCTACAAGGGGGCTCCTTGATGAGATCGAATTTGACAACGTTGTGCTCCACCATGGTCTCTACGTACCGCAAGGAATCATCTGTGAGCAGTTTAGGGCTCGGGGAGCAAGGGTGGCTACATGGCACCCTGCATATAGGCGAGGCTGCTTCACTTTCAGCGAAGACAATACGTATCACAAGACGTTTATCGACGAGCCAACAGCCAAGTGGGAAGAGATTCCTTGGACTTCAGGGCTCGACTCTTCTCTGATGGAATATCTAGAAAGCCGTCGCTGCGGCAGCCGCGACTGGATTTCGTTCAATAGGCAGCCGATCGAAAGCCTTGAAGAGATTTCCAGTTCCTTGGGCCTTGACCCTAACAAGCCATGGATCGGCATGCTGACCAATGTTTTGTGGGATGCGCAACTTCATTATGCAGCAAATGCTTTCCCGAGTTTGCTCGATTGGACCGTTCGCACGATCGAGTATTTTGCCGGTAGACAAGACTTGCAATTGATAATTCGAGCCCATCCAGCCGAAGTGAGTGGCCAGCTCCCAGCTAGGCAGACCATCTCAGATGAGCTCACTCAGGCTTTTTCGGTATTGCCGGACAACGTCTTTGTCATTCCCGCGGAGAGCCAAATCAGCACCTATGAGGTGATGCTCAACTGTGACACCGTCTTGATCTATGCCACCAAGATGGGAATCGAGCTCTCTGCCTTTGGGGTTCCGGTGGTTGTAGCCGGTGAGGCTTGGATTCGAAACAAGGGTTTCAGCTTCGACACGTCGACTCCCGAAGAATACTTTGAACTGCTAAATCAGCTGCCGTTGAACCGACGCCTTGACGAACCGATGAAAGAGCGAGCGCGAAAGTATGCTTACCATTACTTCTTTCGGAGGATGATTCCACTGGAATTCGTACAGCCGGGAAGAGGCGGATTGTTCGGATTCGACTTGCGGCTTGACAGTATCGATAGCTTGGCGCCTGGGCGGAGCCTCGGCCTAGACGTCATCTGTGATGGCATCCTCAATGGCGCCGACTTCATATATCCAGCTGAGTCGTGCGCGGTGGGCGGCAAAGAAGCCACATCGACTCCGTTGTCAGCTGATCATCTAACGTTACCGTGACTGGGCCCCCGAACGAGGTTGTCGAACTGTCGATCTGCATCTCTTACTATGATGCGCCCGACTATCTTTTGCGTTGCCTAAACTCGATTCGTAACAGCGATACGCGTTGCAAATATGAGATTCTGGTTGTAGACGACGCCTCGCCGCGGCCTTGCACGGAAGCTGTAACCGCGGTTTTTCCGGATGCCGGTGTCATAGTGAATTCGGAAAACCTTGGCTATGCAAAAGCCAACAACCTGTTGATTGACACTGCCGCCGGACACTTTGTGCTGGTTCTGAACTGCGACACTCAGATATTGCCCGGTGCACTAGACGCCATGGTTGCTTATCTCAACAAGCATCCCGATGCTGGTGCTGTTGGTCCTAAGGTGCTCAACGACGACGGTACCCTACAGCCTCAGTGTCGGCGTGGATTTTTGTCGCCACTATCGAGCTTTGCTTACTCAGTCGGTTTGGATCGACTTTTCCCGCATAATCGTGCGTTAGGTGAATATTTGCTACGTTACGTTAACCCAGAGGAAACGCACGGAGTACAGTCATTGTCCGGTGCCTGCATGATGGTGCGTCGTGAGGTCATTGAGCAACTCGGTGCCTTTGACGAAACTTTGGTTCAATATTCTGAGGATCTCGATTGGTGCTACCGGATAACGGCGGCAGATTGGTCTGTCGTTTACCTGCCAAAGGCCGAGGTTATTCACTCTGGAGGGAAAGGTGGCACCAATATCCGTTTCTTTCGCTCCCTGTACTACTATCACCGAAACCCATGGATCATTTTTTGTCGATATCCACGAAATCGTTTTTTCCCTCTATATGGCTGGCTTATCGCCCTGATGGTGTTGACTAGGTTCTCCATTGCTTCATTGAGATTGCTCTGGGGAGAGCGTCGTGTGGGAACCCGGAAAGGTAGTTCGCACTGAGACAATGACTAAACTAAAGATCCAGCCTGATCTAGAACCTGGCCCCCCTCCGGGGGAACTCGGGGAGACACGCGAGCCTTTCCATTTTCCGATTCAAATCTCCGAGAGGCGCCTTTTGTTGGTGACGCTGGATCTCTTGGCGATCAATGTGGGGCTTGCCGTGGGCGTGGGCCTGCGGCCAGATTACGCGTCTGGTTGGCAACTGCCCCTTCTCTACCCACACTGGTTTCTCCTCCTGAGTGGCATCTATCTGGTGCTTGCTAACGCTTTTGACTCATACAACCTGAGGCGTGCGGCTCACATGTCGGACGCGGCCGAGGCTGTGGCCAAGTCGGGATTTCTGGCCATACTCATCTTCATGCTGATTCCGTATCTGACTCCTAGTCTGCCACCGTCGCGTCGCTATTTAGTGTTGTTCCCTGTAATAACACTCACGTTCCTACTGGTTGGGCGTGCCTTTTACGTTGCTACTTTAGCGCGGCTATTTTTTCGTCGCCGCACACTTATCATTGGCGCGGGTTGGGCTGGAAGCACTGTTTTGCAAGCACTTCGCCAGCATGGGGATGATACCTATCACATCGTTGGTTTCATCGATGACGATCCCGTAAAAGCAGAGATGGCTGTCATGGCTGGCCGGACAACTGCCACCGATACGTCCGTCGAGGTGGCACCGCCTGATGCACCGAGGGTGATTGGGAATCGGAATGATCTCGATGAACTTCTGAGCACCCAGCGGGTGAAAAGCTTGATACTGGCGATCAACCATGACATCGACGCCGAGCTACTCCAATGTTTGATGGGTTGCTTAGAACGTGGTGTCGAGATCATCCCGATGTCTGACCTGTATGAACAACTCACAGGCCATGTCCCAGTTGAGCATGTACAGGCGAACTGGTACGTGGCAATGCCCCTCCAGCATCCCGGCTCGGGAACTCTCGGGCCAACGGTTAAGCGCATCCTTGACTTCGTGTTCTCGAGCCTAGGCTTGGTGCTCCTCGGGATTATCCTGCCGTTCATCGCCCTAGCGATCTATATTGACTCGCCTGGCCCGATTTTTTACACGCAACCCCGTGTAGGAAAAGGTGGCCGTCTGTTCAAGATTTACAAGTTGCGCACAATGATTCCCGATGCTGAAAAAGGAACCGCAGTGTGGGCGCAAAAGAAAGACAAAAGAATCACCCGCGTTGGTCGTATCCTCCGCAAACTTCACGTCGACGAGTTTCCACAGTTCTTGAACGTGTTTAATGGAGAC
>PCAP01000035.1 GCA_002731215.1 Acidobacteriota bacterium
CTGCCTCGGTTACCTCGACTGTGTAACCCGGCGGCAAGATCATGTCGTTGATCACCAACCGCACGTAGGCGCGGGCCGCATCGATGCTAGGTTGTGACTCCGACACCTCGTCAGTAAAGCGGTAGGTAAGGACGACACGACGTGATTGGTCCGTACGCAAGATCGTGTTGCGCCCCTCATCGGTGCGAACACGAGCAACCTCTTCTATCGGTGTGAATTCGCCTGCTGGAGTCAGAATCGGCAACTGTCGCAACTCGTCGAGACCGATCGGGTCTTCTTCAACTTCGTCAATATAACGAACCTCGATCGGCGTCTCGGTACCGTCAGCTTCAAGATAAGCAGTCGTCGTTTGCACACCCTGCGGGCTCGCCTGACTAATTGCCCCCAGTACTGTGTTGACATCCAACTGGCGATCGAACATAGCCACTGCGTCAGGGATAACCTGAACCTCGGGACCGCTTCGCGCCAGGTCAACTGAGATGCTGTCGGAGTTGATGTCGAGCACCTCTTCGAGCCGATATTCCAAGTCGTCAGCAACCATCTGAAGGGTAGCAAAGTCGTTGCCGCGGACGACGATAGTCTCCGGCGTCGCACCCTGGCCGAGTGCAAACCCACCGGTCATACTCCCACCACCGCCGCCGCTTCTACCGCCCCCGCCAAACCCGCCACCACCACCTGAGGCCGGCGGATCGAAGTCAACGTCCACGTCCCCGCGGTCGATGTCATCGAGGGCATCTTCGAGCGCCTCCTTTGCCATGTCTACGGTCATCCGATCGGGGTAGTCAGCCCGATCAACAAGCGTGACGCTCACCGAACCTTGTGCTTCCTGAACGCTTGAGGTGAAGGTCTCTACGTCGTCGAGCTCAGAGACGACCTGCTCGACCTTGATGACGGCCGCATCTGTGGCCTCAAGGGTTGCGCCTTCATCGAGAGAAACGTAGATCGTGAAACCGTTTTCTTCAGTTAGGGATTGCTGCTGCAACATCAAGAAAAACGCGGCGATTAGTGTTGCCACCAAGGCCAAGGCCACACCAACAGCAAGGCGTACGCGATGACGTAAGTTCGCCTTGAGCACGACTGTATACATCTCAAGCAAGCGACCCGTCCCGAGGGGCCGGAGTGAAGCGCGTGACAGTGTTCGTGCTCCGAGCATCGGAACGAGCGTCAGAGCAACAAGCAACGACGCCATTAGCGGAAACGTAATCGCCAATGCAAGTTCGCGGATGATGTCCTGGAATTCACTCTGGATAAAAACAACGGGAATGAATACAGCCACCGTCGTCGCTGTTGAGGCAATAATCGCGCGGCTAACTTCGGCTGTCCCTGTGCGAGCCGCTTCCATCGCTTCTTTGCCAGCTTCAAAGTGCTTGAAGATGGATTCCATTACGACGATGCCATTATCGGCGAGCATACCCATCGACAACGCCAAACCACACAGTGATAGCACATTGAGCGACAGGTCCCAGGCGTACATAAGGTTGAAGGTCAACAGAAGAGACGAAGGTATCGCCAACAGCAAAATCCCAACGAACCGGCCACTTCGAAGGAACAAGAACAGTACGCCGAGCCCCAGAAACACACCGATAATCGCCGCTTGCTGCAACGTACCGAGGGCCTCCTGCATAATTTCCGCTTGGTCTTCGGTAACGGTGATTTCGATCTCCTCGGCAGCGAACTGCCGATTGAGTCTCTCAACGGTAATAAGCAGGTTTTCAGCAATGGAAATCAGGTTTCCTTCGTTTTCCTTTTGGATGCGGATGCTAACCGCCTCAAGGCCGTTGACCCGGCTATAGTCGGTACGCTCCTGGAGGCCATAGTTGATCTCGGCGATATCACCAAGAGTGAGCTGGCCATCTTGCCGCACGACAACGTTGTGGACTTCGCTAAGCGCCGCAAACTGTCCCGACACACTGACCGGAAAACGTTGATTAGCATCGAACACCCGCCCGACGTATGCACGCGGGACGTTGACACTATTGATCGCCCCGGTGATTGCGTTCATCGACAGCTGGTGCGCGGCCAGAAGTTCAGGATCAACGATGATTTCAATCGAGCGCTGCTGTCCACCCAGAGGGGTAGCCGACACCACACCATCAACCGCTTCAAGCTCGGGCCGAATCTTCTGTTCGGTAAAGTCCCGCAACCAGTTCAGATCACCGGCACCAAGCACTTGAAGCGTCATTACGGCACTGGTCAAAACCGAAGTGTCGAAACGCTGCACGGTCAGCGTCGTTTGCTCTGGAAGCGTCGGTAGCAGTTGACTCACGAGCCGGTTGACCTGCAGTTCGGCGATCTTCATATCAGTCGCCGGCTCGTACGCTATTGTCACCTGGCCGTTGGAGAGGCGCGACTGAGAGTCAATCTGCACAACGTTCTCGAGCTTGCCTACCTCCTCTTCTATGGGCATCACGATCTCACGCTCGATTTGTTCAGGCGACATCGTGCGCTGATTAGCAACAATAAAGATCTCTGGAAAAACAACCTCCGGCATCAACTCGACGTTAAGTCGGCCCAGAGAAACTATCCCTAGGAGACCAACTCCGATAAAAAACATCGCCGTGGTGATAGGTCGACGAATGGCAAGATTGGAGATCATGACCGGTCCGTTGCGCCCAGTCGCTCCGGTAACCGACGGACGCCTTCAACCATCTCGTAGACCACCGGAATGATGACTAACGTCAACAATGTTGAGGTTGCCAGTCCACCGATCACGGCGATTGCCATCGGCGCTCTCATCTGGGCGCCCTCACCAAGACCAATTGCCATCGGCGAAAGTGCCAGCACGGTGGTGGCACTGGTCATTAGAATCGGGCGCACCCTGTCTTGCGCCCCCTGCACAACAGCTTCACGAATCGACATTCTGGTGCGCAACTGGTTAATGTGGTCAACCAGAATGATGGCATCGTTCACCGCGATTCCCCCCAGCATTATGACGCCGATATAAGCCATGATGCTAAGGGGCTCACCTAACGCCCAAAAGGCAACCACAACACCGACACCGGCGAAAGGTACGGTGAACATCACGGTAAACGGATGCAGGATCGATTCAAACAGCGATGCCATCACCATATACACGAGAATCACGGATAGCCCGAGAGCAAAACCGAGGCTGGCAAATGATTCGGCGCGTTCGCGCTCCTCGCCGCCAAGTTCCGTAGCATAGCCAACCGGAAGCGCAACCTGTGCCACGAGGCCTTCGACCTGCTCGATCGCTTCACTCAGCACAGCGCCCTCAACCAGGTAACCGCTGATTCTCCCGATACGCCTCTGGTCTTCCCGTAAAATTTCACGTGGGCCCTCGACGATGCGGGGATCTGCGATGTCGCCAAGGGTTAGGATCGCACCCTCTGCCGTATCGATACGAATCGAACGCAGTTCGTTGAGCGTGACGTCATCAAAACCGACTCGGATATCCCGCGAGCGTTGGTCTTTCGAGAGTTGTCCAGCAACCTCACCGGCCAGCCGGCGCTCAAGATCAGCTATCAGTGATTGCGGAGTGAGGCCAAACGCAGCAACGACATCGTCGCGCAGGTTCAAATCGATTTCTGGCTGCCCGCCTTGAAAACTCGTGCGCACGTTATAGACCGCGGGCAACTCCTCGATTAACGTTGCCACCTCACTGGTAAGCCGGCGCAGCGTATCGAGATCATCACCGATAATCTCAAGTTGTAACGGGGCCGCCTCCGCTCCGAGAACCCCTTGCAAAGCCGTTTCCTGTAACTCGTACTTAGCCTCCAAGTCTGGAATCTCAGTTATTTCTCTATCGATAGTTTCGACTATTTGCCCAATGCTGCGACGAGGACCAGTCGACAACGCCACCGAAAGATTAGTGCGGTTTGGCCCGCTCGGATCCGTAACATTGGTCACTCGTGCCGGATCTTGGCCGGAGCGTGTGTATACCGTAACCACCTCGCCAGAACCCAGTTCGTGGATCATCGACCCAACGCGGGTCGCAACCCGGTCGGTCATCTCTAGGCGAGAGCCTTCCGGCAAGGCAACATCAACACTGAAGAGACCCTGGTCTTCTCGCGGAATAAACTCCATCGGAATCCCCAGCGCCATCTGGAACGTGGCCCCCGCGGTAATTCCGATAAAAACAAAGACAACAAACTTATGGTCAAGAGCTAAGGACAACCCGGCACTATACCAACGCCTTTGCTTAGGTCTTCCATCGGAACTTTGCGGCCGTAGTAAACGCGAGCTGATCATCGGTACCACCGTCATCGCAACAATCAGGGACGACAGGAGAGAGAACACCACCGTCCAAGCCTGTTCTTCAAAGAGCTCACCCACTAGCCCCTGGATATAAACGATCGGCAAGAAAACTGAAACTGTCGTCAACGTCGAGGCCAGGATCGCAACGCCAACCTCGGAGGCACCCTTAGCTGAAGCCTCATAAGGATCGGCGCCAAGCTCCAAGCGTCGATAGATGTTCTCGATAACAACAATGGCGTTGTCTACGAGCATGCCGGCACCGAGCGCCAACCCTCCTAACGTCATGACATTGAGCGTTAGGTCCTGGAAGTACATCAGCGTGAACGTAGCCAGGATGGATATCGGAATTGCCATGCCGATAACCATCGTCACAGTGATGGAACGTAAGAAAAGGAACAAAACCCCGACCGCAAGCAGCGCACCAAACAAAGCGGCTTCTTCCACCTCTTGGACAGCCGCCTCGATGAATCGAGCCTGGTTTTCAACGACGGTAAACTGAACGTTGGGCAAATCGAGCCCCAGTTGGTCCATGTCGGCAAGCACGGTCTGCACAACGCTGACCGTACTAGCATCAGCCTCCTTGTAGATCGCGATGCCGAGACACTCGACGCCATTGAGCCGCACTATGGTCTCGCGTTCGGAGTACTCAAGAATGACGCGACCAACGTCTTTGACCTGCACAGGAACTCTCAGAGCACCTTCAGTCGCTGTGCCTGTGCCGGCACCCGCACCTGCTTCGGCAGCGGCACCACTTTCCTCGACAGCTCCAGCACGCTGACCAACGATCAGATTCTCGATCTCAGTGATGTCAGCGAGACGACCCAGCCCTTTTACCTGGTACGACTGATCACCTTCCTCTAAACGACCTCCTGAGACATCCTGGTTAGCCTGTTGGATCTGCTGCACAACCGTACTATCCGTAAGGCCAAAGGCCTCCAGTAGATAAGGGTCAAGGATGACCCGAATCTCTTTTTCAGCATCACCCTCGATCTCGGCTGATGCGACACCATCAAGGGCTTCTAGACGAGGTTTTACTAAGGTGTCGACAGCACCGAACAACTCATCAAGGTCAGCGTAGTCAACTGATGTCACCGCAATGCGCGCCACTGGAAGCGCTTGCGGGTCTTCCTGCGTTACATCGAGGGTTTGAATCTCGTCGTCAGTGCCATACGTACCCATGCGCTTCTGCACATCAAGAAGCGCGAAGTTCATGTCCGTTTCCCAATTAAACTCAGCAACAACGACAGCTTGTCCGGTACGTGTTATCGAATAGACGCGATCGACACCGCTGACAGTACTGATGTCGCGCTCCAGCCTCCGCGTGTAGCGCTCTTCCATCTCCTGCGGAGACTTGCCGGGAACCTTTACGTCGACCGTAATAACCGGTGTTTCTACGTTCGGCAATAGGTCGGTTCCCAGCCCGTCTAGAGAAATCCATCCGAGCAGCACCACGGCAAACGTCGCCATCGCGATGGTGACTGGGTAGCGGGTTGAGAACTCCGGTAGTGACATGTCAGGCCGTCAAATACTTGGGGAGAAAACTTGCCGATTCAGTTGTTCATTCCCCTAGGCCCGCCCTCACCAGTAACACGAACCTGGGTTCGCGAGCGAAGCGTCTCAAAGTTTCTTGTAATCAGCCGCTCGCCTTCAGAAAGTCCTGCAATCACTTCGACCATCAGGTCGTTCGACAGGCCGGTCTCGATATTCCTCTGCTGCGCACGACCCTCTTCCTCGACAAAAACAACGCTACGGTTTTGCCGACTCAGCACCAGTTCCTTGGGGATGACAATAATGTCAGAGCGTTGCTCCACGACGATGTCCGCTTTGATGAACATCCCAGGCCGAAGGACTAAACCGGGGTTGTCAACCGTGACCTCAACACGAAAAGTGCGCGTCGCCGGGTCGAGAGCCGGATCAAGCACTGATACCGCACCAATAAACGTCTGGTCACGAAAAGCGTAGTTAATGACCCGTACTTCCTGCCCCAGGTCGATGTTCGGCATCTGCGAATTAGGAATCTTCAAGTCGGTAATCACTTGGCTATAGTCAACAACCTGTCCAATCACCGTGTTGGCTTCCACGATGGTCTCTTCAGTCGTATCGACGAGTCCGGTTAGATAACCCAAGATCGGCGCATAGACATCCATCTTCCCGAGCTGGATATAGGCATCAGCAATGTCAGATTCAGCGTCGGCGACAGTTTTCTGCGCTGCCTGTACCTCGGACGCCACCGCCAACCCTTCTTCGAACAACGCTTGCTTTTCGGCCAGGTTGTTCTGGGCATTTTCTAGACCTAGTTGCCGTGACTGCAGCCGAATACCATTGACATATTCCTCACTCTCGATGCGTGCAATGTGATCGCCTCCATTAACGCGGGTGCCCTCAACTGGCTTCTTGCGATTCACACCTTCAACGTAGAAAAGGTCGCCACGAACTTCGACGAGGATGTCGGCACTGCGCGAAGCACGCAAACTGCCCGTCGTTGAAACGAACGACTCTATGGTCCCGCGCGCAACCGGCTGTACGGTAACCGGCACGACAAGATCGACGACGCGTTCGTCCGTCTGGACCTCACAACCACCAACCATCAGCATCAGTAAGAGCAGTAGTGGAAACTGTGGCGACTTCATCTTTCGCACTTCACTTGTCTTTCATCGTGGGGATGGGAGCTGCGGAGTTGCGTTGCTCCATTAAAAGGACCTCTTAACTCTTACACCACAAGCGCTCTCCAGCAATGTCACTCTTGGGAGCTATTACAAATCTTTACAGACAGTTTACGAACACCGAACGTTCCCTAAGAGAACAACAGACTTGGGTGCGGTATCCTCGGAGGAGTAAAGTTTACATGCAGTTGAAGATCCCAGCATGTGAAGGCAGTTTCTCCTGCTCCCCATTGCAAGGCCAATGGACATCCAGATCTCCTCACTGAGCAAAACCTATCAAAAAGGCGCGCGCCCAGCGCTCGACAATCTGAGCCTGCGTATAAGCACCGGCACCTTCGGCCTGTTAGGCCCAAACGGCGCCGGCAAGACAACGCTGATCAAAATCCTGTCGACTCAGATGGAGCCAACAGCGGGTGAAGTAACGATAGATGGCTTGCACATCAACGCCGGTCGCGGGGAGGTCCGTCAGCGACTCGGCTACTTGCCGCAGCACTTCGGTGCCTACCCGGACTTGACCGCCTTTGAGTTTCTCGACTATATGGCTCGCCTCGCCCACATTCGACCCGGAAATCATCGCAAGCAAGTGGTTGAGGAGGCACTGGAAGCTGTAGCAATGACGAATGTGCGCGACAAGTACACCGGAACGTTCTCGGGCGGCATGAAACGCCGCTTAGGTATAGCCCAGGCGATCCTTGCCGAACCCGAGTTCTTGATCGTCGATGAGCCCACGGTGGGCTTAGATCCGGAAGAGCGGATCCGATTCCGCAAGATCCTCGGTCGATTGAGCCGCGATCGCGCCATCCTAATCTCGACTCACATCGTCGGCGATATCTCAAGCACCTGCGAAGATATTGCCGTGCTCAACTTTGGCCGACTATTGTTTCATGGTTTACCAGAGGACCTGGTAAGGCACGCCGAAAACAAAACCTGGACGCTGAACGTCGACGACGCAGGGTTCGCCAAGGTACAAAAAGACTGGCACGTTGTCACCGTCACCCCGGTGGGTGATGACCTGACAGTTCGAATTGTCGGAGATGGCACCCCGCCAACAGGGGCTGAGCCTGAGCCTCCGAACCTCGAAGACGCATATATCTATTTTATGGCGACAGACGAACACGCCCCCGATGAAAACGGGAACCATTCATGAACATTCTACGCAACATCTTTGGCGTTGCCCGTTACGAGCGCATCATGTTGATGCGAACTACCAGGTTCCGTGCCCTCGGCTTGATTGGTATA
>PCAP01000011.1 GCA_002731215.1 Acidobacteriota bacterium
AACTGACACTCCGCTGTGGTGACGGTGAGGTCGGCAAGGAGTTGGACACATCCGAGGAGTGGCAACTGATCGAGCTTAGCGCCGACGAGCTGACCCCTACCTCCGGGTCGCCACAGGTGGTGGATTGGAGGTGGGGCGCAGGCGGCTGGAGCGGTAACGGTTGCATAGGATTGTACTTCTCACGCCGCGGCGCCTCGAACATCGGCGAATTCTGGTTTGAAGTTGACGAGATCACGTTCTACGGTGCCGATGCCTGGGAATCACGGGACGACTCGCCACGTTGACCGGTTGACCTCTTTTTATTGTGACCATCATGGTGCGGACGTTCAACAACAGCCAAGATAAAGAGTATTCGGCGCGTCCGATCGACCAGCGACAATGTCAGCAACCCCATCGCCATTGACGTCGCCGATTGCCAACCCGTACACAGCACCTTCGGCGTCACTGAAGCGGGTGAGTGTGAAACGATGGCCCGATCCGTCGTTGCTCAAAATGGCGCCGGGAGCCTTAGAATTGCCAACCACAACGTCCCCGTCACCGTCTCCATCCACGTCTGCCACAGCCAGCGCAAAGACTCTGTCTCCACGAGCACCGATCATCCTAGACTCCTCGAATGAGGCATCGCCACGGTTGATGTAAAGCCGTACCCCGCCCTCTACACCATCACCCACGATGATGTCGAGGAGGCCATCGCTGTCGAGATCACCGAGGGCCACGGCGCGGGTCGCCGTGCGGCTTGGGCCGACCGAGTGCTGCTCGTCAAAACCACCTTTGCCGTCGTTGACGAACAAGTAACTTTGACCACCATCACGATGGGGCACGAACAGATCAACGAATCCGTCACCGGTTAGATCACCGGCCGCGATCGTGGTGGCGGATTCACCCGACAAAACATCGCAGATGGGAAAAACACCGGTGCTGTCGTTGAAGCAAACGTAGTTGGCACTGAGATTGTCCGGCCCACCGCGGTTGGCGACGATAATCTCGGGGCGCTCGTCGCCATTCAAGTCAGCAACCGTAACGTTGCGCGTCGGCCACTCCGAATCACCGAAGGTACCAACGAGTCTGAAATGGCCTTTGCCATCGTTGAAGTAGACACGCTTGTCGTCGGGGCGATCATTGCCGACTACCAGATCGAGGTCGGCATCGCCGTCAAGGTCTGCGAGAGCGGCAGTATAGGTGCGATCCGCCGAGCCACCGACCTCGTGGCGCTGCTCGAACCCACCGGCACCGTCGTTGAGGAGGATGAAGTCCACCAGGGGCCAATGGCGTCCCTTGGCGAGAACAATATCGAGGTCGCCGTCACCATCGAGGTCCCCGAGGCTAGCGTTGGCGCTAGTCTCAGCGGTCTCCTCAAGCGCCACGCTTCGATAGCTCTGACCGTTTACAACCAATGCACCGAGCAGCAATCCGCAGACAGCTAACTTCATCTCTACCTCCTCTCTTGGGAACAAGGGTTCCTCCCTTTAGCCTTCTTGGGCCATGGTTGATGCGGAACCTGCAGCTCGCGGGCGTATGCTGATTGGAGTTTAGCGGGGAAATGGTGGCGGGGCGGACGGGATTTGAACCCGCGATCTCCGGCTTGACAGGCCGGCGTGGTAACCAGGCTACACCACCGCCCCACCCAAGTTCTCAAAACTCGCGCAGACAGGAAGTCGAGAAGAGATGGGCGGTACTGGGCTCGAACCAGTGACCTCCTGCTTGTAAGGCAGGCGCTCTCCCAGCTGAGCTAACCGCCCAGGACAACAGTGTAATTCTACCCCGCACACCGACTCCCTGTCACACAACTCAGGTTCACCGAACAAGCAGTGCCTTCATCTCGCGAACCGCCGTCTCCAAACCGATTGATGTCGCCCGCGCCACGATATTGTGGCCAATATTCAGCTCAATAATCTCGGCAATGGCGACCATACCTCGAACGTTGCGGTAGGTCAGACCGTGACCCGCAGCGACACGCAAGCCGGCCACGTGGGCACGTTGGGCAACTTCTGCCACTTTGACACGTTCGACTTCGGTGGGTCCAAGTTTTCGAGTCTCGGAAACTTCGGCATAGGCTGCGGTATTGATTTCGATCTGGTTAACACCGATCTCAGCAGCGGCATCGATCTGGGCTGGATCTGGATCGAGAAATACAGACACCGTTATATTCATCTCGCGCAAAGCAACAACTGCTTCCGCAAGTTGTTCTGGGGCGCCCGTGACATCGAGGCCGCCTTCGGTAGTAATCTCCTCAGGCCTCTCTGGTACCAGAGTGACATTATCAGGTCGGCAGTCCCGGGCGATCTCGAGCATTTCCTTAGTTGCAGCCATCTCGACGTTAAGGTGAGTCTTAACGGTGCCAGAAAGAAGTTTTACGTCTCGCTCGTTAATGTGCCGCCGGTCAGAACGGATGTGTACGGTAATACCGTCGGCACCACCAAGCTCTGCGAGCACAGCTGCCTGAACCGGGTCGGGCTCCAGCGCAAGGCGCGCCTGACGGAGCGTCGCAATGTGGTCGATGTTGACTCCCAGAAAAATTGTCTCAGACATTCTTTGGTCCTTGCCGGCCGACCCTGTGGCTCGCTCTATCAAGCCGTCGCTGCAGAAAGATTACACCTCGCCGATGGCATCCTGTAGTGCCGACACCACCGATCCCGCAAGAGCGCGGATGTGATCTTCGTTTTCGCCTTCGACCATGACACGGGCGAGCGATTGCGTACCCGAGTAACGCACCAAAACTCTGCCAGCATCACCGAGTTCTGCCTCAGCGAGGCTTATTGCTTCTTGAACGGTGGGCATCTGGTCAAGAGGTGTCCGGTCACGAGTCTTGACGTTCTCAAGCACCTGCGGCATTGGTGTAAGACAAGAGGCCAACTCAGAAAGTCGTTTGCCACTTTCAACCACCGCACGTAAAACCTGAAGTGCGGTCAAAAGACCATCCCCGGTAGTCGCATAGTCAAGGAAGACAGTGTGCCCCGACTGCTCCCCACCGATGTTGTACCCACCAGAGCGCATCTTCTCAACAACATGCCGGTCACCTACCTTTGTCCGCGTAACAGATACGCCAACCTCGGCAAGCGAGCGCTCAAGACCAAAGTTGCTCATAACGGTTGCCACCACAGTACCGTTGGACAGGCGATCTTTTTCTTTCCATGAACGACCACAAATAGCCAGCACGTGATCACCATCGACCAACTCTCCATCCTCATCGACTAGCAGGCAGCGATCACCATCACCATCAAGACATATCCCCAAATCGGCCCCCCGGTCCTTCACCATCTCCGCTGTCACCTCGGGGTGGAGTGAACCAGCCCCAACGTTGATGTTCCGTCCATTAGGTTCGACACCAATATCGATCGTCTGTGCCCCAAGCTCTTTAAAGACCCAAGGACCAACTTTGTACGCTGCACCGTGGGCGCAATCCACAACGATTTTCATACCCTCAAGCGTCATCCCGTTTGGGAAAGACCGTTTAAGGTGTTCGATGTATCTACCGCCGGCGTCGTCTATACGTGTTGCCTTTCCGACCTCAGAAGCGGTTGGTCGTATGTCGTCGATGCGACCTGTGAAAGTAAGTTGTTCGATTTCGCGTTCGGTATCATCACCCAGCTTGAATCCGTCTCGCGAGAAGAACTTGATGCCATTGTCTTGGTAGGAATTGTGCGATGCCGAGATAACGATGCCAGCGTCGGCTCGGAGACTTCGGGTGACATATGCGATTCCAGGAGTCGGCAGTGGGCCCACTAGAAGGACATCGACACCCATCGAACAGATGCCCGCGACCAACGCATTCTCGAGCATATAACCCGACAATCGAGTGTCCTTCCCGATTAAAATCCGATGGCGGTGAGTACCATCCTTGAACACGTGAGCCGCCGAGCGACCAAGGCGGACACAAGTTTCAACGGTCATTGGCTCCATATTGGCAATGCCACGAATCCCGTCGGTGCCGAAAAGTTTCGCCCTGTGGTTTGGTCTGGTCATTATTTTGCCCGCAGCACCCTCAACGAGACCGTTGGTCAAAAACGTGAACGTTGATCTGGCGTTGCGGGTACGTGGTCACCAGCTCGATTAATTCGCCAAATTCTTCTTGTGCGAAGTCGATCGAGGGCGCGATGAGATAGTCCTCAGCTTGCGGCGCAAGTTCGGCCGCGTCTATCACTAACCTCAGTATCTCAAGGTCGATCTGCTCAAGAAGCGATGGCGGGCCCCGCAAAAAGACCGTTAAATGATCTGGGTTCACGGCCACCTGGTATTGGGCATTAATGACCTCGACAGGAACCTCTTCGAACTCTATGGTCACCGGCTGTTCAAGGATATCAACCTGCAAATTAACCTCACGCCCGTCCCGAAGTTCGAGAAGCGTGTTGCCGGACAACAGAGTGACCACCTGAGTGAATGATTCATCGCGACCACCGACGTCGACGGTAGATGTCTCGATGCGTTCAATAGCTTCTACCAGTGATCGAGGCCCGCTTACCCGGGCCATCTCTGGTTCCGTCGACCTGCCAACGATCTCGTAGCCAACCGCTGGCTCACCCGATATCGCAGGGCTGATCTCAACGTACTTCTCAAGCGAATCCTCAAACACAATGGTGATCTCTGACGGGTCAATACGTTCGATCTGAACGCCTGAAGGGACATTCAAGTCCTCCGGGATAATCTGGAAAACATGCTGGCCCCCTGTCGCAGCCGTCAAATCGATCCTTGGGCTAAGCCGACCCTGCGTTAAGTTGCTGAGATCACGCTGCGAGCCACGCGCACGGACACTGATCGTCTGAGTGTAGTCACCAGCGATTGCCAGATCGGGTGGCATGTTCTCGAGCACCACTGGGACTGGGTCGAAGATCGCCGGAACCGCTTCTTCGACGTTAACTGCAACCCAGACCAGAAGAGCCAGGCCTACGGCGATTGTCTTATCCTTCAGATGCTTGTCTGGGCGCGGGTCAATCGCTTTAAGGATTCTGCGGAAGACACTCATTTTCCCATTCCCTCCGCAGGATGGGCCTGGGGAATCTTCTCCGCTATTTTGATCTCTTCTTTCTCGACGGCGAGATCATCGAGGCTGAGAAGTTCGCGCAGCCGCTCAGCAAGCGTAACAGGGTCTAAGCCACGGGATAGCTGTCCATCGAAGACGATTGAGATCTTGCCAGTCTCCTCCGATACAACAAGGGCGACGCAATCGGTCTCTTCACTGATACCGATAGCTGCGCGATGGCGCGATCCGAGTTCCCGAGACAACTGTGGATTGCGTGTCAGGGGAAGAAAACAGGCCGCCGCCGCCACCCTTCCCTGCCGCATAATGACGGCGCCGTCGTGCAGTGGTGCCCCAGGATTAAAAATCGATACACACAGGTCATATGATGCCGTCGCGTCCAACGCTATGCCTCCCTCCGCGTACTGGCTTAGGGACATCTCCCGCTCAAAGACAATGATGGCACCGTGATGATTGGCTCCCATGCCGACGGCAGCAGTGACGATCTCGTCGATCGGATCGATGGCTCCGCGACGCATACTTCGAAAATATGCCGTGCGACCGAGTTGAGTCAGCAGGCGGCGGATCTCATTTTGGAATAGCACAATGATCGCGATGACGATGTAAGCATAGACATTCGACAGCAGCCAATCGAGTGTCTGGAAGCCCACCAAGTTGGCAAACATGCCGAACAGCCCAAGAACAACCAGCCCCCATACCATCCGCATTGCCTGGGTCCGGCGCAAAAGCAAGAGAAGACGGTAGAAGAGGTAGGTAATAATCGTTACCTCAATGAGGTCATTCCAACCAAATTGGCCGAGCCCGTCGATTAGGAGATCCATCCGACTCCCTCACTACGTATCGCTGCCGCCACAGTAGCTGCACGCTTCATCGCTTGAACATCGTGCACCCTGATCACATGCGCTCCTGCCAGTACCGCCGCCGATACGGCTGCCGCCGTCCCCTCCATACGCTCCTCAGGAGGAAGGTCCAACACTGCACCCAAAAACGATTTTCTCGACGGACCTACAACGATTGGGCGGCCCAACGAGCGGAACGCAGATAAATGCCGCATCAGCGTGTAATTCTGCTGCGGTCGCTTAGCGAACCCAATACCCGGATCGACCAGAGTAAGCTCTGGATCAATGCCAGCCTTTTGAGCACGCCACAACGCCTCTCGTAACTCCTTCACAATATCCGCTATAAGGTCGTCAAAGCGAGCCGCTTTGTACATTGTGTCCGGCTTCCCACGCATGTGCATCAACACGACCGGGACCCCTGCTTCGGCGACCACACCGGCAAGATCTGGGTCGGCTCCCAGTCCATAAATATCGTTGACCATAGTGGCACCGGCCTTGATCGCGGCGGCAGCAACTTCAGCCTTAGAAGTATCAATCGAGATCGGCACATCAATGATCGAACTGAGGCGCTCAATGACCGGGACAACACGGCTGATCTCAAGGTCCGCGGGCACGGGATCGCTTCCCGGCCTAGTCGATTCTCCGCCGACATCTATGATTGCAGCACCTGCCTTAACCATAGAACAGGCACGGTCAACCGCGTCATCCCCAAGCAACCGGCTACTGCCGTAGAATGAATCCTCAGTGCAATTGATGATGCCCATGATGCGGGGCTGAAGGGCGCATTCGATGATGTTGGTACCACATCGAATTTTGAAGCCGTTGCGGTGGTAAGCAGCAAGGATGGCAACAACCTCCTCGGCAAGACGTGATAGATCAGTGTCCGCGGCCAAAAGTTGTGACCTTAGTGCCTCCACCTGTGGAAGAGCGGCAAAAACGACAAGGTCCACGGCATCACTATCGGGTATTGGATGAGAATGGGCAGCACCCCCGACCCTACCGAGCGCCTGTAGAAAAGGCGTCACCAGCCTTGGAGAAACCGCCTGCAATCTAACCGCATAAGTTCCATGGCTTGCAGCAAGTTCGTGCACGCCGGGACTATCATCGGGAAAAGATAACGGCAATGGATCGTACCCACCCAGAACGTGGGCGTTGTGTGGGTACAGGCGATGCACTAAATCCGAAGGGGGCGGTGAAGGCGGCTTCGCTGCTTCTGCGCCGACCCTCGACATTTGCCAGTTAACCTTCTGCCTGCTGGCCCTCGTCAAGGCTCGGGATCCCCGTTGCAGCGTGGGATGGCTCTTCGGGTTCCACAGTTTCACCAGTATCAGGTGGGGGATCATCGACAGGAAGTTTTACCGCAGGGAGGACCTTTCCTTCCGCTAAAAGCGCGACCTCTTCACCCTCCAACGATTCACGAATAAGCAGCGCTTCCGCAACTGCATGGAGGACATCGATGTGCTCGCTAAGGAGTGCTGTCCCCTCGACATAGGCTTTGTCAACGATCTGCCTAATAGCGTTGTCAATCAGGAGGGCAGTGTCGTCAGAATATTCCTTGTTCTGGTTAAAATCGCGGCCTAGGAAGACTGCTTCACCCTTGCCACCAAACGTTAACGGGCCGAGTTCCTCGCTCATCCCCCACTCGGTAACCATGCTACGGGCGATATCTGTGACCCGCTCAAAGTCATTGCCGGCCCCAGTAGTCATCTCGTTTAACACTAACTCTTCAGCAATGCGGCCACCGAGCAGCACCGTAATTTGGGTTTGGAGGTAGGTCCGGTTGTAGTTGCGGCGATCGTCGAGCGGAAGCTGCATAGTCACGCCCAAGGCCCTGCCCCGCGGAATAATTGTGACCTTATGCACTGGATCAGCCTCCGGCATGAAATGTGCGACTAGTGCATGCCCTGCCTCATGGTACGCCGTCACTCGCTTTTCATCGTCAGCGATGATCATGCTTTTGCGCTCAGGGCCCATCAGGACCTTGTCCTTGGCCTGCTCGAAGTCATCCATCGTGATCGTCGTATGATCACGACGTGCGGCCAGCAGGGCCGCTTCGTTAACGAGGCTTTCCAGGTCGGCACCACAGAAGCCCGGAGTGCCGCGCGCCACCCGCTCCAGGTCGACATTTTCATCGAGCGGCGTGTCTCGTGTATGCACCCTGAGAATGCCGAGCCGCCCCCGAATATCGGCTCGCTCGACCATGATGCGGCGATCGAAACGACCAGGCCTCAACAGCGCAGGATCGAGCACGTCAGGCCGGTTGGTCGCCGCCATC
>PCAP01000036.1 GCA_002731215.1 Acidobacteriota bacterium
GTGATGTCTCCCGAAGCGCCCGGAAGGATTGACGCGATGGGCTTGTCTTCACCTCCTGAGCTTCCGGAGGTCACGAAGAGGCGGCCACCCCAGGCGAACGGACTCTGAATGGTCACAGTCGCCATGCCGTGCATCCGCCATAGCTCCTCGCCGTCCAGGGTATAGCTGATGACAGCGCCGGGTCCGACCGTCACGATTTCAGTCCGCAGTTCGTTTTCCCAAACGAACGGCGTCGCCCAGCCGGTCTTTCGCCTGTCGCCCACATTCCGCAGCGTGCGCCACAGTTCTTTGCCGGTTCGCTTGTCGAATGCCGCGATGAACCCCTGCTCTTCGTTGTCATTCAGGACGATTACTCTGTCACCATGAAGCACGGGAGACGTGCCGGTACCGAAATCCCGGACCTTCTGGTACAGCTTCAACGGTGTCGCCCACACTGGGTTACCGTCGAAGTCAAAAGCGTACAGTCCGAGGTGGCCGAAATAGACGTAGACGTACTCACCGTCCGTCACCGGTGTCTCGGACGCAAAGCTGTTCTTCCGATGGCGCCCGCCTGGCGGGTTGCCATGGTAGACGCTGCGCTCCCACAGGCGCGCGCCACTCTCGAGATCGAAGCAGTAGAGCATGAGTTCGATCACAAGCTCGTGTGGCATCTCTCGATCTCGTTCATAGAGCCGGTTGTTCGCCTCCTCGGACGAAATACCTTCTTCGCGCATCTCTGCGAGGTACTCGTTACTGAAGTCAGTTCCCAATGAGGGCTGCTTCATCGGCTGATCACTGACAGCTGAAGTCAGGAAAATCTTGCCGTCCCAAACGATCGGCGAGGACCAACCAACACCCGATACTTCGGTGACCCACTCAACGTTGTTGGTCGTCGACCACCGCTCCGGCAGCTTTGGATTGTCCGCGACGGGGAGGGAATCCGGCCCCAGGAAGCGAGGCCAATTATGCGTGGATGTTTCCTCATCCGAGACCTCAGCAGCAACGCAGCCAGCCGCCAGTACCAACAGCAGCGTGACGACCGTCAGTTTCAACGACAGGTTGTCGTGCTCTAACTTGCTTAACCTGGACTTGAACACGGTCGCTTCACTCATCGTCGGTAGCCTCAATGGAGATCACGATTGGATGCCTATAATTAAGTCTATTTTCCATTTTATGTTTTGGAGAGAGTTAAGTAACGAACTCTATACCTGCGGAAGGTAACCTGTAAGTAACCCAACAGGTGATGTACTTAAAGTTGGCCCGATCAACCAGCAGATATAAATCCGTGAACGGCTCGCGGAGTAGATGGCGGAGGTGCTAGGGTGCCGTCTCGGTCGGAGAGCGATCTTAACTCAACGGAGAAGACGTGGTCATGAACAATATCGGCGATACTGCGGCACAGTTTTTCGACGCATGCGAGACTGGCGGTGGGTGGGATGCCTGCGCTCAGTTCTGTCATCCCGACGCGAGCTTCTCCGCCCAGGTCGGAGTGCTCGCTGATGTTGCCACCTTGGAGGGTTACACTGAGTGGATGAAAGGTATGTTTACCCCCTTGCCCGATGGCAACTACGAATTGCTGTCGTTCGCTGTGGACGCAGAGCGCCAGAATGTCGCCGCCTTCGGCGTATTCCGAGCTACCCATACCGGCGAAGGGGGGCCTGTCCCTCCGACCGGCAGGTCTATTGAGGCTGACTACGTCTACGTCATGCAATTCGATGGGGACAAGATCCGCCACTTGACAAAGATCTGGAACGACGGGATCAGTCTGCAACAGCTCGGCTGGATGTAGTCACCGCGAACGCTGCCGCAAGCAGAAGGGAGTTTTAGCCATCACTCATAAGCGGTGGCTTTACTTCCTCCCGGTGAATAAAAGTGCCGCGAAACCGACGACCGCTAGGTGCTGCCCGATAGTGTCTCGGCGCGGCCCCGCAGGGCCCAGTTTTTCACTTAACGGGTGTTAACCTAGGCGATAATCCCCCATCTTCCTGTATGGCGCCGCGCGCTACATGCGGCGACTTGGCACAAGCTCAAACTGTTGCACCGCAACATTTGGTGCAACCCTAGAACACGACCCAGAGGCGGGCGTACCATGGAGACTATGAGCAACGACGAAGGCCAACGCTGCGCAGAACATGGCGTCTTCCTATGTGAAGAATGCAAGGGACGGCCCGACCGGATCGAATTTTACCTCGGAGAAGGTCGGCAGGAATTTGCTAAGCGGAAAAACCGAGCGTCAAGCCTCCGGGCGGCGACAAAGACAAGGACTAATCCCCTGGATAAGCACCCAACCGCCGCGCTGTACCATGTGGGTGAGAGTTTGAAGGACCAAACATGGAATGCGGTTCAGCGTGGGAGCACAGTTGCCATTTACGGGCCGATCCTGGCGCTGGCAGTGCTTGTATATTTCGTTTTAAAGTTTTTGTGAGAGCCGAGTCTGGAGTCCCATATATAGACACCGCGCGCCGGGATCGATAGAGGGGATACGCTCCTGTAGAAAAGCGATTGGGGGGGCACGGGTAGGTGGGCAGGATATTCGAAAACTTACCCACTACTTACCCAATCAAGGTGCTCACCCGAGGGCTCCCTATGAACGCGCCTAAACCCTTTATAATCTGGAAGTTAGAAGAGTGGGCGCGGTAGGAATCGAACCTACGACTTCCACCGTGTGAGGATGGCACTCTAGCCGCTGAGTTACGCGCCCACCAGAGGCAAGGGTTTGTCGAGAACCGATCAGTGGGTGCCATGATAACGACCTGGAGAGTCTGGGGCCAATCTCAAATCGACGTGCTACCGATTGTTCCTGCGATGAATTCGTTTCCCAGCAGCGCTACCTCGAGCACCACCTGCCAATACATGCCGTCCTCCAGCACACGGCTATAATACCCTTAAAGAAGCGAAAGGAGTTATGCATGAGTGATCCTGAAGACGTACGCCAAGACGCCGCCGCCAGCATTCAGATAATCGCTGGTGATGAAGATCTCAAAGGTCGTTACGCTAACCTGATGTCGGTAAGCCACACCGGCGAAGAGTTCGTCCTAGATTTTTTCTCGGTGACACCATCAAGTGGTGGTGAGGCCCGCGGGACGTTGGTTTCTCGTGTCGTCACAAGCCCATCTCATTTCAAACGTATCGTTGCGGCGCTTGAGGATAATGTCGACAAATACGAGCAGCAATTTGGCGAAATCGAAGAGCCGAGCGGCCAGTTTCCGGTCCCGGACGATATCGCCGCAGTCCATTAGGGATGGTCTCAAAGGCCTTTTCCGATGGTGATGTCTTAGATGAGTTCTATTCAAGCTCTTGTTTCATCGCAACGATGAATTCTTGAAACATGTTCTTTGAGACTTCGTTGATCATGGCGCCACCGAACTGAGCAAGTACTCCGGAGATGGAGAAGTCGGCAATTACTGTCACTTCAGTTTTGGTATCGCTGACGGGATTCAGCTTGCTAGTCATTCGCATGTCAGCATTACCCATGCCAGCCATTCCCTGACCTTTGGCGTGGACGAGGGCAGTCTTGGTAAGCTCATCGAGCTCGAACGACACTGTGCCCCGATAGTTGGCTGAGATCGGTCCAACTCTCACCACGATGTCGCCCTTGAAGGTGGTGTTGTCCACTTTCTGAATGATCTTGGCACCTGGTAGGGATGCGGCGACTCGTTCCGGATCAATAAGGAATGCCCATACCGCTGCGGCAGAGGCATTTACTGTGAAACTCTCTTCGATCTTCATTAGGGATTTAGAGACGAGTATGTTTGCGAAAGAGGATACAGCGTGGTGAGTTCGACTGCCTTAGCGCGGCGAAAGCATCACCGAGGTGTCAAGTTGCTAGGAGCGGTAGCATTGCCTCAAGTGCTGAGAGGCTGTGGGCTGGAGCGAGCTGGTGGATATAAGGCAGAGCTGTCTTCATGCCTTTGGCCTCGGGTCGGTAGCGGTCGTCACCCATAAGTGGATTAAGCCAAATGATGCGGCGGGCACGCCGTCGCAAACGAACCATTGCCTCCTTGAGTAGGTCAGGATCACCCTGGTCGAGGCCATCGCTGAGGATGATTAGCGTGGTATCTGAACAAACCGTTTGGGTAAGCCAGGAGTCAGTGAATTCCAGCAGACAAGCTCCGATGCGGGTGCCCCCTGACCAGTCGTCGACACCGCGTGCTAGTTGCTCGACAGTACTAGTTACATTTCCGGGAGAGAGCCAATGGGTCAACCGAGTGAGGCGAGTGTTAAATGCAAATGTTTCGCTCCGCGGCGCGACCTTCTTGAGGGATAGGGCGAACATAAGCAGGAAGCGCGAGTGAGAGTCCATCGACCCACTCGTGTCGCAGAGTAGAACAAGGTGAGGTAGTTCAACGGCCCGGGTTGTTTTAGAGAGCTCAATCATCTCTCCTCCAAAGGCAAGTGAGCCGCGAAAGCTATGTCTCAAGTCGACAACATCGCCTCGTTTCGCCAGTATGCGTCGCCGGCTGTATCGGGTTTTCAACATGCCGGCTAGACGGTCGAGAAGCTGCTGCATGGCGACGAAATCCTCACTGGTACATTCGTCGAAAGTCTTATGCCGCATCTGCTCCTCAGGCGTGTATCCGCCAGCTTTATTACACTCGTTGTTTTCCCCAACTTCGTCTCTGGTCGGAGTTCTCTCCTTGGGCCGAAACCCAGATGGGGTTCGGTCCGCTGTTTTTCGCTTGTTTTCCCGTGGCTCCGGCAATGCTGCGGGGCTGTCAGCATGTCGCCACATCTGGTCGAAGATGAGGTTGAAGATACTCCAGTGCTGCCGATTGATTTTCAGCGCAGTTCGAAGGGCGAAGAGTACTTCCTCTTCGGTCCTGATATCTACAAGTTGCAATGCAAGCAAGCCGTCTACTTCGTCAGATAAACTGAGATCGATGCCGTGGGAGCGCAGTCGGGCTGCGAATCGCGCGATATGCGCTGATAGGCTGGCCTCTGAGGCAATGGTAGTCGGTGGCTTGACGCGAGGTAGAGACAGATCGTGACTAGCCATAGGGTTCTCCGATGTCAAACTCCCGTAGCAGTTGTCATCGCGGCAGCAAACACTTGCTCCAGAGCCTCGTCACGGAGCCCGTCAATATCGTGACGGTCTTTGAGCACACACCCTAACGTCTCTTCAACGATCTGAGGGTCAAGTCGATCGCGGTGCAAAGTCGCGAGCGCCCGGGCCCAGTCCAGGGTCTCCGAGACGCCTGGCGTTTTCATTAACCGCTCTTTACGCAGTTCGTGCATAAAGGAAGCTATTTGTTTCGCAAGGCACTCGTCAGTTTCCGGAACCTTCATGCGCACGATCTCGATTTCTTTCTCGAGGCTCGGATACTCGATGTACAGGTAGAGGCAGCGTCGGCGCATTGCGTCACCGAGTTCACGTGTCCGATTGGACGTCAATACGACGAACGGACGATGTACCGCTGAAATTGTTCCAAGCTCTGGGATGGTGACCTGAAAATCAGAGAGTAATTCGAGGAGAAAAGCTTCGAATCCTTCATCGGCCCTGTCGATTTCGTCGACCAGTAGCACTGGTGGATTGTCCGGTTCTGTAATGGCGCTCAGTAATGGGCGCTCAAGCAAGTATTCACGCCCGAAGATGAGCTCCTCGAGCTCCTCAGGTTGTTCGTATTGCTCGGAAGCTATACGCAGCCGCAGTAGCTGTTTCTGGTAGTTCCATTCGTACAGCGCAGTGTTTACGTCAAGCCCTTCGTAACATTGCAGCCGGATGAGCTTGGTACCCATTTGTTGTGCGACAACCTTGGCTATCTCAGTCTTTCCAACACCTGCTCCACCTTCGATCAGTAGTGGCTTGACCATTTTCTCTGCAAGATAAACAGAGGTAGCGATCGAAGGCCCGGCTATATAGCCAAGTTTGCGCATGGCTGACTGAAGTTGTTGAACCTCAGGTTTCATCAGTGCTCCCTGCCACGTTTGCTTCTCCCGACGAATCAACGGATAAATCAATCGTGGAGAGAACTCTTGCAAAGTCTTTCGGTGTGTCGATGTCGGCGAGTGCTTCGATCGGCCATACTAAAGCCTTAGCCTCATTGCGATGCCGCTGCACCACCTCGCGGCCACAGCGCCGCCGCATCACCCGGAGCTCTCCAAATAACTTCCGGTCATACAGCATCGGTGGCGCTTGGACCTCACCGCCGTACCGAGAAATTATTAGCGGTGCGTCTGTGCTGCGGTATAAGTTGACTAGATCGCGCACCATTTTAGGTGTCACGAACGGCATGTCAGCAAGCATGATCAACACGGCATCGACTTTGTCTGATAGTGCGTCAACACCAACTCGAACTGAACCCTGGATGCCATTCTTGTGGTCGACATTGAATGCCGTTGAGCAGCCAAGCCCGTCGAGCTGCAATTCGGCTTGTTTGCTCTCATGGCCAGTGACAACGACCACTGGATTCAAGCCGGCCTCAACAGCGGTTTTGGCGGCACGACGCAACACTGTCTCCCCATTGATTTCCATGAGCATTTTGTTTTTGCCCATGCGGGTAGAGGAGCCGGCTGCTAGCAGAAGGGCACCGACACGGGCATCTTCACGCTGCTGGGTCATGGATTGGCGCGTCTCGATTCTTGAGATGGTCTGGGGAACGTCCGGAACGCACTGCTAAAAGCTCTGAAACGACAGAGAGACCGACCTGCTCGGGGCCCTCGGCACCGAGATCAAGACCGACAGGTCCGAAGATACGTTTTCGGTCGTGTTCCGTTACCTTTTTCACGATCTCGTCACACCGGCCCTGAGGGCCAAGAAGACCGAGGTAGGGAACTGGGGTGGCTAGAAAACGTTGAGCCCATTCCTTATCGCGAGTCAGGTTGTGGGTTTTGAGTACAACGAAGGTATCAGTGGTGGCAGGGATTTCCACATCGTCTCCAGGAAATGTTTCAATGAGTCGCCAGGCGTTTGGGAATCGCTCGGGCGCCAAATACGCGGGGCGATGGTCTAAAACAACCACCCGGAATCCGGCGCCTGCGGCGCTTCGAACCATTGGAATAGCGTCGTCACTAGCGCCGCAGATGACCAGATACGGTGGTGGTTCGAAGAGCTCAACGAAAGCGCACATACCCTTTGCCTCAATAGTACGCGAAACACCATTATTGGTTGCTACTCGTGCTAGAGCGAGGAATTCTTCGTCCATCCCTGTGCATTTTGGCTGGGCAGGATCAGTCTCTAAGACTACGATGCGCTTGTTGAATTCGGCGCCATTCGCTGAGCTCGCGTCCCCCATAATTGTAAGCACGGTGAAGGGTGAGTCACCATCGAGCAATTTTCGTAGTTGATCGAGAACCTTCGGATAACCTGGATTATTCGCTGGAACAATAAAGATGTCGACCGTGCCGTCACAGCCTAGACCTAGGCCCCAAATCGCGTCGTCATCATTACCTGTTTCATAGTGCAGCATCCGACATTCACCGGTTTCGATCACGCCAAGCCCGGTCTGGCGGACGTCTTCTTCGAGGCAGCCGCCACTGATACCTCCCAGTGTCGAGCCGTCGGCGGCGATCAGGAAGCGAGCACCCGGTCGCCGGTATGCCGAACCAGAA
>PCAP01000037.1 GCA_002731215.1 Acidobacteriota bacterium
CTCGGCGAACGCCACCGCGAGAGGCAATCCCACGTAGCCAAGACCCAGGACACCAACGGTGATCGATCGCTGCTCAATTTGCTTAAGGAAGTTCTGCACGGTATCGCCGAGTATACTGGGCAAAGTTCATGCTCCCAAACATGTCACCACGGGTTCCGGTGCAAGACGAAAGTGTCTACCTAGGGTTGGGGTCCAACGTGGGCAACCGCATTGCCCATCTGCGTGCCGGCTTAGCCAGTTTGGGCAAGCACGGACTCAAACTGCGTACCGTCTCGTCCTTTTACCTCACCGAGCCGGACCTGCGAACCGGTAGCGGCGAATCAATGGATACGGATGCCAAACAAACTGCTCACCCCTGGTATGTTAACTGTGTCGCTATTATCGACAATGCTCCCACCGCTGAGCAACTCGTCAACCTATGCTTAGTGATCGAACAGGAGAATGGTCGCTCTCGACACCATACGTTCAAGAGCAACGATTCGTTCGAGCCTCGGACATTAGATCTGGACGTTTTGATGATCGGTGAGCGTGTCATTGAGGACTTGTCGATCCAGATTCCCCATCCCCGGATGAAGAACCGGCGATTTGTCCTAGCACCACTCGCCGAAATCGCATCGATGACACGTCACCCGACCATCGATGCCACGATTGGCGAAATGCTCGATGCGTTGCCGGAACGAGAACGAGTCTGGTTGCTGGCGCCAGCATGGGGCAAGGTGGGCTGATGCGTTGGAATTACGTAGCTTTTGAGGGGCCGATTGGAGTCGGCAAAACGAGCCTCGTAACACTACTTTCTGAGAGGCTCCAAGCTGTGCGACTGCTCGAGGATGTTTCAAATCCTTTTCTAGAGTCTTTTTATGATGAAGTGCCAGGCGCCGCTTTCCAGGCCCAGTTATTTTTCCTTCTATCACGTTACCGACAGCTCACTGAGGCAGCACAGGGCGAGCTTTTTCAACAACTCACGCTGGCTGATCATACTTTTCAAAAGGACCGCATCTTCGCCCACCTTACATTGAACGACAGCGAACTGATGCTGTATGAAAAGTTATGGGCGCTGTTAGCGCCACAGTTAACTAAACCCGACATGGTCGTCTACCTCCAAGGGTCGACTGACGTTCTTATGCAGCGCGTGCAGCGACGCAAACGTGCCGAGGAAACCGGAATCTCCCGCGCCTACCTCGATGAGGTCAACCAAGCGTACGCTCACTACTTTTATCACTATCAGGAAACACCGTTACTGGTGATAAACACCTCGGAGATCGATTTCGTCGCCGACGAGAGCGATCTTGATGACCTGATCGCTCAAATTAACTCTATGGAAAGTGGTACACGAGTTTACGTGCCCAGCCACGGGCGTTAGTAGAGATATACAGGTGGCTTCTTGCCACAGCATCTCGTGCTAGCCTTTTTGGATAATGACGGTGGCTTTGCCGCGCCGGAGAAAGATCCTCCTGCATTCCCCTACTGCCCATACACCTGTGTTTCGTCTACCTACCATTCTTCTGTCATTTATCCTGCTCTCGGGCGAGACTCTTCCGGCTGAAGCTTGGCCATGGCAAGGCCATTCCAATGTTCAAGGTGAAAACCAGGAACCGCAAAACGGCGGGCAGCCAGGTATAAGAGATGGCGACCAACAAAGCACGCGCGACACGACCGGCATGGCTCGAATGCTTCAGGCTATGGTCACAACAAGCGACATCAACCTTGACGGCGTCCTTGACGAAACAGCTTGGAAGCTAGCGGAAAACGGCACAGCTTTTGTGCAGCGTGAGCCTTTTCAGGGCACGGCTGCCACTGAACAAACTTTTGTCCAAGTCGTCTACACCAATGACACGCTCTACATTGGAATCCGCGCTCTCGACACTGATCCCTCTGGCATCATCGCTAAAGACATGCTTCGTGACGGAAGTGGCGACGGGCGCTACACCGGAAAACTAGAATCCGATGATTCAGTCATCATCCTGCTCGATACTTTTCATGACCAACGCAACGCTTTCTATTTCGAGACCAATCCACTGGCCGCCCGAGTCGACGCACTAATCACTGACGAGGGCCGCGAC
Source organism: Acidobacteriota bacterium (assembly GCA_002731215.1). Classification (GTDB taxonomy): domain Bacteria; phylum Acidobacteriota; class UBA890; order UBA890; family UBA890; genus UBA890. Next base: position 2,061 of record PCAP01000037.1, read on the forward strand.
CGCAATTTCGAGTGGGACGGCGTCTGGAACGTCGCAGTGGAAAGAAGCGGAGAAGGTTGGTCGGCGGAGCTCGAGATTCCCTTCAACACCTTGCGCTTCAATCCTGCCAACGATACCTGGGGCATGAATGTGCGTCGTGTGATCCGACGTAAGAACGAAGAGGTGTATTGGGCACCCATCATGCGTAATGCCGACATGTACCGCGTCTCGCAGTACGGGCAACTCACCAACATGGCGATCGGTAACCCCTCGCGCAACTTCCGGATCAAGCCCTTCGTTATCGCTTCGGGCGACGAGGGAGTCACTACCGACGTGGGCGATGTCGCTGGCAACGCTCAGATCGGCCTCGACCTACGCTGGGGTGTTACCGATAGCATGACATTTGACCTGACCGCAAACACCGATTTCGCTCAAGTCGAAGCCGACGAGCAACGAGTTAACCTGACTCGATTTTCACTGTTTTTCCCCGAGAAACGTGAGTTTTTTCTTGAGAACGCTGGTATTTTCGATTTCGGTGGTGGCGGGGATCGTGACCCGCGCCGCTCCAGGGGTGGGCGTGGGCCACTTGTGAAGGTGTACCACTCTAGGCAGATCGGTATTGCCCAGGGCGATCAGATACCAATCATCGCAGGCGGTAAACTCACCGGACGCGCCGGCGACTGGAATATCGGACTGCTTAACGTACAAACGGCGGAGCACAAGTTCGCTGCCAACCCCGACAGTTCCAATACCAAGCCGAACATTGAGCCATCAACAAACTGGACCGTCGCACGGATCAAGCGCAACGTGGGCGAGCGCTCAAGCCTCGGCGCAATCTTCACCAATCGGCAATCAAGCGGGAACGACTACAACCGTGTTGTAGGCCTTGACGCGGAATTGAACCCGCATCAGAAACTAAACATCAATGGTTATTACACGCTCAGTGACAACCCATGGGCTGATAGCGAAAACTGGGCTGGCGGTGGCGGGTTCAACTGGCAAGGGCCAATCTGGAAATTCAGCGCGAGTGTTGACGACATTCGTCACAACTACACTCCGGAGGCCGGTTTCGTTTCGCGCCGAGGAATTCGTCGCAGCCAACATGAAATCACCTATGAGCCGCGACCAAGCAACATCAGTTGGATAAGAAATCTGAGTTTCGAGGTGCGCAACAGCGTAGTTGCGCGCACTGACAACACGTTGGAAACATGGGACGGAAACATCCGTTTTTTCGCGTTTCTATTAGAAAGCGACGATTGGATAGGTTTCTTTTTCAACCCCACTTACGAACGTTTGTTCGAGCCGTTCGAAATCCAAGACGGCATCGTCATTCCTGCTGGCGAATACACCTTCTACCACTGGTCTACCTACGGGAGGAGCAACCCTGGACGCTCCCTGTCCGTGTCATTTCATGCCACAAAAGGGGGCTTCTTTGATGGGGACCGGCTCATGGGCAACATCACCGTCAACTATCGACCAAGTCCGTATTTCCGCAGCGAAACACAGTGGAACCACAATGACGTTGCCCTAGAAGGCGGCAGCTTCAAAACCAACGTGCTGCGCCAGCGTTTCAACGCGTCATTTTCCCCAAACTTCTCTATAAATTCGTATATCCAGTACGTCGACACCGAGGACATGATCTCGATGAATACGCGCTTAAACTGGATCTATAAATCCGGCTCCGACCTATTCATCGTGTACAACCAAAACTGGATTAGCGGCGAAACTCAGGACCGCGCACTCATCTTCAAGTTCACTTATCTCTGGGCGCTATAGAACCACCAATTCCGATGATATAAGCCACTTGAAGGAAACAGCCCGTAGACCAGAAACACGTGTGCCTACGAAAAGTTTTCCTCGCGGATTCCGTGACGCTTGATCATCTCATTGAGGGTTGTTGGCTTCAGGCCCAAAAGCTTAGCGGCTTCTTTTTGAACCCAGTGCGTTTTGCGAAGAGCGTCGACGATGAGCTGTTTCTGGAAATCGGTAACAACAGACTTCATTGGCAGACCCTCCGCCGGTACCGACACCAACGATGTTGAAGAATCGAACGTCACCGGGTCAATGTACTCGCGGATGAGATCGGCACTAATGCCTCCGCCCCTCGGCGCCAAGACGACAGCACGCTCGATGGCATTTTCCAGCTCCCGAACGTTTCCGGGCCAAGAATGGCCCTTGAGAAGCTCGAGAGCATCGTCGCTAATCATTAGGTCTTCCCGTCCGTTCTCTTTGCCATACCTGTCGAGAAAGTATTGGGTCAACAATGGAATATCATCGACCTTGTTTCGTAACGGGGGTAGCATGATTGAGATGACGTTGATGCGGTAGTACAGGTCTTCGCGAAATGTTCCCTCTCCGATCATCTTTTTGAGATCGTCGTTGGTCGCCGCAATCAAACGAACGTCGACCTTCAAGGTGTCAACCGAGCCTACACGCATGAACTCCTTCTCTTGAATCACGCGCAGTAACTTAGCTTGCACCTCCAGGCTAATATTGCTGATCTCGTCGAAGAAAATCGACCCACCATCGGCTACCTCAAAGAGGCCTTTCTTACTGGCAACGGCACCGGTAAATGCACCCTTAACGTGCCCAAATAAATTGCTTTCGAGAAGATCTGACGGCATCGAACCCGAATTAACAACCTGGAAAGGTTGCTCGGACCGCGCACTGTTGGCATGAATTGCCTTTGCTACCAATTCCTTTCCAGTACCGCTTTCCCCTTGGATTAGAATGGTCGAACGAGACGGTGCTGCCTGCTCGATCAGACCGTAAACTTCCTGCATGTATCGATTTTTCCCGACGATGTTTTCAAAGCTATATTTATCTTTTAGAGCTTTGCGCAGCGTCTTGACTTCTTCCTTCAACTGCGGAACTTCGAGTTCAAGCTGACGGGTACGAATGGCTTTCTGAAGAACGACTAAGACTTCGTCGTTCTTGAATGGCTTGGTTATGTACTCAAAGGCACCCCTTTTCATAGCTTCGACAGCAGATTCCACTGAGGCGAAAGCCGTCACCATAATGACCGGCAAGGAGGTGTCAATCTCACGCAACTGCTGCATAGTTTCGATCCCATCAATCCCTGGCATCATTAGATCGACAATCGCGCAGTCGTAGGAACTTTTCTGGGCAAGCTCTACGCCTTCCTCCCCGGAACCAGCGATATCGATCGAGTAGCCTTCCTCGCGCAGAAAATCCCCGAGGATCTCTTGCATTATGGGTTCGTCATCTACGACAAGAATGGAGGCCAACTTAGACATTTCGTTGATGCCGATCGACAGCTGTGGTTAACACTGTACGCACTAACTCGCGGCGCGCACCCGGCCAGTATCCGCCACCGGAAGCGCGACGCGGAAGACCGTGCCGCTACCCGCTTCGCTGCGCACGGTGATTGTGCCTCGGTGTTCTTGAATTATGCCGTACGTCACTGAAAGGCCAAGACCGGTCCCCTTGCCAGTTCCCTTGGTAGAGAAAAAGGGGTCGTAAATCTTGTGTATCTGCTCTTTCGGAATTCCCGTGCCATTGTCAGCAACCTCGACGACGACGTCACCATTTTGTCTCGCGGTTCGAATCGTGAGGTCGCCTCCATTAGGCATTGAATCACGTGCATTCAGTACAAGGTTCATAAGAACTTGCTGTAGCTTCCCCGAATCCCCCCAAACCAGAGGCACCGACTCATTAAGGTCAGTGTCAACCTGCACGCTACGGGTCGATAGTGGTAGCTCGGCAAGCACCAACGTTTCGTTCACCACACCGTTGATGTCGACAGCCTGCATGGTGGATGACTGCTGTCGAGAAAAATTTAAAAGATTGTTAACTATGCTCGACGCTCGGAAGGTTTGTTTTTCGATCTTCTCAAGGATCGATCGGCGCGGATCAGTCTCAGGCATCTTGCGCTGCATCATCTGTACATAGCTAGAAATACCCGCGAGTGGCGTGTTGACCTCGTGTGCAACACCGGCCGCTAGCAAACCGGTCGATGCTAACCGGTCGGCCTGTCTTAGTTGCGCCTCAAGTTCGGTCTGGTCGCTGACGTCATCAACAATAACAACGGTCGGTTGGCGACCCCTATCATCCCCCAGCGGGGCCACAACTATGTTGACAATCCGGTCGATGTCATCCCCAGAATGCAGCCTTACCCGGTAAGCAGAAGCGATGGGTTCGGACCCCTCCACGACCCGGTGGCGCGCCTGCTGTAAAGCTACCGAGAAACTCGGCGGGAATAGATCGTCGGCGTACTTGCCAATTGCTTTTTCGGCGCTCATCCTGTGAGTTTGCTCCATGGAACGGTTCCAGGAGCGCACCCGGCCGCCGGTGTCCAGCACCATAACGCCAACCTTAATGCTCTGCACGATGTTCTCGTTGTAGTCCTTGAGACGCTCGAATTCTTGGGCCCGGACATGTGCCTGGCGATATAGCACTGCATTGTCAAGGGCCAGCGCAGCGTGCGAGGTCAACATCGCCAATATCCTGAGATCATCGGATGACAAATAGTCACCGGACATCGGGCGGCCCAGAGCGAGCAAACCAAGCACTTCACCTTTCACGACAAGTGGCAGGAAATACGCCAGGTCTTCTTTAGCGATGAAATCGCGGTCTTCGGGAAATTCGTCAAGCAGGTTCATTACGTCGTCGATGTAGAGGAAGTCTTGGTTAGCAAGCGCCCCCGTAAGAAACTTCGAAAAGTCGTTCGACAACTGTGAACCGCCCTTCATGTAATTATCCGATGCTGCAAGGCGGAGTCGCGAGCCCTCTTCCTCCTGAAGCAATACGGCTATGCGCCCCACCGATACCATCTTGCGAACACGTTGGACTAGAAGAGCCACTACTTGGCCGAGGTCGAGTTCGGTGTTGAGTTCGCGGGCAAAATCAAGAATGTGCCGCCGCGACCGGTATTGTTCACGGTAGTACAAGCGGTCGAGACCGTCTTGGATTAGATCGCGTAACGGAGCAAATACTGTTGCAACAAGTAACGTTACAAGGAACGCTCCAGCAACTGCGATTTCCGGGTCTATCAGCACACGAATCAAGTAATCGGCAACAACATATACCCCGAATACAGTAAGAGCGGTCGCCGTGTATGCGAGGAATCTTTTCACGATGATCTCAACGTCCCAAAGCCGAAAACCTACCGCTGCATACCCAAAGCAGATCGGAATCAGCACGAAAGGCAGAACCGTAACCTCAAGGAGCGGATGTGTTATCCCGAAGACGTACAAAGGCACGTATACGGTAATGAACGGGAACATCCCGATCCCTAGGCCACCAATCAACCAGGTGAGGCAACGGCGTTCGGTCGGAGCCTCCGCGTTCCTGTACTTGTAGATAATCAACAAAAGCCCGGTCACGAGAGCGGTGGCAAGGTATATAAGGTCAAGGTTGTTGAGGAAATCGAACGACCGGTAGAAGGAGCTTTGTGTCATCTGCCAAGGCCTGGCAACCTGCATCAGCCCGACGTAGGACAGAAACAGCAACACACCAGGACCGAAAATGCCTGCAATCCAGGCACTTCGTCGTTCGAAAAACTTCGATTTTGATCCCGGAAACGTCAGTGTGAAGTAGAGAAAGAGTCCGGGTAACAGGTTGCGCGCCAGCTGATCGCCCCAATAAATCGTTTGGTTGAATGCGTCGCCTTCTCTCGTCGGGTATAAAACCGTGACCCCATAAAACGCTATTGATAGCCAAAAGAAACGCACCGCTACACCAGAAAACTCGTCCCTGCCAGTCTCCACGTCGCGGCGACGCATCAACACGAATACACCTGCAAGGAGTGATGTCACTCCCACAAGGCACAGATATAAAAAGACAGCATTGCCGAGTGAACGGCCACCTATGATCACCGAAAAATTAAACATCGAGCCATCACGATCAACCAGGTAGGTCGTTTGGTTCCCCGGAATCAGCGGCCAAAGAACGCTATCGACATAGTCGGGCGGCTCCGCGGGGATCTTGAGTCCACCAATCGCCAAAAGTCGATCGCCCGGCAGAATTCCTGCCCGATCCGCTGGACCGTCCGGTTCGATCTCAGATGCCAGCATCGCCCCGTCACCGACATCCCAGACAACCCCATCAATCGGCTCTTCGAAATGAAGTCGGTTAACAACGCTCATCACACCCAGAAACACGAGAAAGGCGGTAAGTGCAACCAGGCTAATTAGCTTGAATGTACTAATAGGTTGTTGTCGGGTTGTCATCTGGCTTATTTGTACGTCAGCGCCTAATAGGGTCGCCCGGTGGTCCCTGCTCTCAAGAAGCAATATGTTTAAAAGCTAGCAAATCACGTACCACATTCGACGGCATCAATTGTCCTTTGTTCATCGAATTTGAACCATCCCAGGTGCGTACCCCTATTTCTGGTCCAAGTATTTGGATCGTAGTCTAAATATATGGATCCGTGTGGCCTTGGATGCACCACCCCAAATACACTCAAGGAAACTAGGAATCATGATGGCTCGGTGAATATCCGCGGCTTTAAAAACGAACCGCGAGGCCGCCGCTCACCAAACGAGCAAGAACCGGCGGCGTATTATCAAGGCGGAAGTCGAACACGCCATCGTAAGCCCTACCAAGCACATTCTGAACCTGCAATAAGGCTGACCAGTCGCTCGAGAAGGCTCGAAACGGGAGTGGCTGCCGAACGTTCATATCGAGGCGCTCATAAACGCTCCCAAGGGTCCCTTCCCGAACTACAGGGACGCCTGTTTTCCAGTAATAAATAGCGTTTAGCCGTGTGTCATAACCTCCCACAACGGTCTCCACGCCCGCAGCAACTTCATGGATGATGCCAACTACCGCTGCTTTACTATTGTTATACGTGTCTGTCAGGAGGCCACGATCTACAACCATACCTGTCGGTACAGACCCTCCTTCACGACGCCCATAGGTGTACTTGGCAATTGCAGAGACGCTCCCCATGAAAGACTGACGAATATCAAATTCAAAACCTCGTGTTACCGAATCTCCGACATTGGTAACAAAGTAATCACTGGAGCCGTTGACGTTCGCAAAGTAAACACCAACCAGTTCGTCGCGAGCTTCATCACGGTAAGCACGGGCCCGCCATGTAGTGTTTGCGAAACCAGTCTGAATACCGATTTCGTAGTGCATCGTGCGCTCCGGAACAATGTTGTCGATTGACAGCAGGTCCATGTACGAAACGGCGAGTCGATCGACCTGGAAACGCAACTCAGCAAGGCCTGGAGCTTCGGCATCGTACGAAACTTCGCTTATCAAAGTCACTGACTCTACCGGGGCGTAGGCGACTTGCACCCGCGGTGACATCAGAGCGGTATCTTCGAGGTAGTCGTAGTGCTCAAGGCGCAGACCATAGCCCACCTGCACTGCTTCACCCAGACGCCATAAATCCTCAGCATCGATGCTGCCAACCCACATACTGCGAGATTCATATTCCGAATCTTTCCCTACTGCTAGGTCCTTCCCCGCAAAACCCACTCCGACATTCAATGCATGCGAGTCATTCAGCAATCGAGTCATTTCGCCTTGTGCGCGCAGGACACCACCGTCCGCGATCTGGCCGCGGAAGGCCCACTCCTGACGACCCGTTCCAACACTACCCATGGCAAAATCTGTTGCCGTTCGGTTATCTTCGAACGTCCCGTCCAGCGGGGCAACGGTCCACAGACTGAATTCGCCACCGACGTTCGTCCACATCGACTGCTCTTCGGACGAATTGGGCCAGGCAACGTTTTGAGTTGGACCGATGCCAGCAACTGCTGGCTCAGCCTGGCGGAGAATATCGCGAACCTGAGGCCGCAACGCGTAACCGATATCAAACGGAGTCTCGTTCGAAAGCATTGAGGCCACCTGCCGCTGCGAACGCAATTGCACTCGAAGTGGCTGGGCGCGCGGCACAATGATCTCTGGAACAACCACGCTGATGTGCCCGAAGCTCTGTGCCATCAACGTGTAGACACCGGGGTTCAGGCTGACAGAGAAATGCCCACTCGTGTTCGAAACCGTCAGCCCATCAAGCTTGTCGCTCCCCGGCAAGGCGACAGCAATTAAGGCGCCTATCAGTGGCAAGCCACTGTTGTCATACACAGAACCGGTCAGGGAAACCATCCCCTTCTCGGTCTCGGATGCTAGTACCGGCTGAGCGATGAGCAGCAGTAAACTAGCTACGAGAAGGGTGCTGAGAAACTGGCTTTTTGCACCAAACATACTTGGATACTTGTTCATTGCTTCCAGATTCTGCCTGTTCAAAGGCTGTTGCACCACCCCCAATTCAGAAACCTGTCATCGGGGCAGCCCGCACATGTGTCTTTCACTTACAAATGCTCTCTGGCTTCCTGCTGGCTTGACGCAGAAAGCTACGCCTGACAGCGTGCGCAGGTGAGCAAACCTGGCAAATCACGTCTCTACCTCATCGATGCCAGCGGGCATATCTTCCGTGCTTTCTACGCGATTCACGAGCTATCAACGTCGAAAGGGCTGAAAACCAATGCCACGCTCGGCTTCACCAACATGATCCGCAAGCTGCTGCGCGAGCAGACGCCGGATTTCGTCGTTGCCGCGTTCGATCCACCGGGGCCGACCGTGCGCCACAAAGCCTTTCCAGGTTACAAGGCTTCCCGAGACGAAACTCCCCAAGACCTACTTGAACAAATTCCCTATATTCGCCGCGTCTGCTCGGCGTTAAGAATTCCAATACTTGAGGTCCCTGGGTACGAAGCCGACGACGTCATCGGCACACTGGCCCGCAAAGCCCAAGCTAAGGGCATCGAGGTTGTCATCGTCTCAGAAGACAAGGATCTTCTGCAACTTGTCGACAAGGGCATAACAATGTTTGCCGAGCGGCAGGGCCGCGTCACTTACGACCGTGCCCGGGTCGAGGACAAATATGGCGTCCCTCCCGAGAGTATTCCCGACTTCCTAGCACTAATGGGAGACAGTGTCGACGATATCCCCGGCGTCAAGGGCATTGGGGCGAAAGGTGCTGAAATGATCCTTCGAGAGTACGGCACCATCGAGAAGGCGATAGAGCACGCCAGCGAGATAACCAAGATGGGGTATGGCGAGAAACTCAATGCGGACGCCAAGATGGCCCATCTGTCCAAGGAGCTCGCAACGGTGTACACGGATCTGCCGCTTGAACTAGACCTCGACGCATTCCGCGCGCAGGATCCGGACCGCCAGCTGGCTCGCGAGCTGTTTGCCGAGCTCGAATTTCGCTCGATTCTAGAAGAGTTCACCGAAAGCGGTATCAAAGACGCCGACTACGAAACGCTTGAAAGCGCCGACGCTTTTGTCGCAGCTCTCGATGCAGCACGGGCAGCGGGCCAGCTCTCAGTGGACCTGGAAACGACCCACCAGCACCCAGTGCAAGCCGAGATCGTTGGAATAGCGTTAAGTTGGAAAGCTGGCCATGGCGGTTACCTCCCTATCGCCCACACTACCCTGGGAACCGGGAACAGCATGCCGCTGAAAGAGGCCCTTGACGAACTTGCCCCGGTTCTAGCGGATGCCTCGGTCAAGGTGATCGGTCAAAATCTTAAATATGACCTCATCGTGTTGAAGCGCCACGGAATCTCGGGCATCGCCCCCTGGTTCGACACCATGATTGCCTCGTACCTACTCCATCCGACACGTACCGGCCACGGCCTCGATGGCCTGGCGCTCGATTATCTGGGTGTCAAGATGACGCCATTCAAGGAAATTATCCCGGCTAAAAACGCTACTTTCGATGAGGTACCTGTCGAGGTCGCAACAACCTATGCTGCCGAAGACACCGATACCACCCTGCGGCTCAGCGAGCTCTTCGCGCCTGAGCTTGAAGCCACTAAGCTCTCAGCGTTGTACCGGGAGGTCGAATTGCCACTCATGCAGGTACTTGCCGATATGGAACTTGCTGGCGTGCGCATCGATTCCAATTACCTCGCCAAGATGGGCGTTGAACTGCAAAAACAACTCGATGGCATCAGCGCAGCAATTTATGAAGCCGCCGGTGGCAAGTTCAACATAAACTCGCCGAAGCAACTCGCCGAGGTCCTCTTCGATCAGCTCGGGCTACCTTCCGGTGGACGGACCGCTAAGACCGGGTCACGCTCAACCAAGGCGCAGGTGCTCGAGAAACTTGCTGCCGACTACCCAATCGCCAACCAGGTGATCGAGTATCGGGAGCTAGCTAAGCTCAAGGGAACGTATGTCGACTCCCTACCGGCGTTAGTAAACCCTGAAACTGGACGGCTGCACGCTTCTTTCAACCAAACAGTCGCGGCGACAGGACGGCTGAGTAGCAGTAATCCCAACTTGCAGAACATTCCCATTCGATCGGAGCTCGGCCGGCAGATTCGCAAGGCGTTCATCCCAGCCGACGGATGTGTACTTTTAACCGCCGACTACTCTCAAATTGAACTCCGCATTATGGCCCACCTCTCAGGCGATGAACATCTTAAGGCGGCATTCCAAAAGGGAGGAGACGTACACCGGGAGACAGCGTCGAAAATTTTTAGAGTTCCCCCCGAGGACGTCAGCAGCAAGCAACGTGATCGCGCCAAGGTAATCAACTTCGGCATCATTTACGGAATGGGGCCACGGCGCCTAGGCCGTGAGTTCGGCATTTCAACCAAGGAGGCAAGCGCCTTCATAGACAACTATTTCGATATTTATGCCGAAGTGCGTAACTTTCTCGGGAAAACCATTGAGCAGGCAAAGGTCGACGGCTATGTTACAACCCTGCTCGGACGTATCCGTTATTTGCCGGAGTTACAGAGTCATCAGCGTTCAGTGCAATCCTTCGGAGAGCGCATCGCAGTTAACACTCCGGTGCAAGGTACAGCGGCTGACATGATCAAACGCGCCATGGTGAACCTGCACCAGCGCTTGTCTGATGAAGGTTCGGGGGCGGCAATGATCATCCAAGTGCACGATGAGCTTGTCCTTGAAATCCCGGAAGATGAAGTGGAAATGGTTGCCACCATAGTGTGCGAGGAGATGGAAAATGCTATTGAGCTCGACGTTCCTCTTGTCGTCGAAGTTGGCTGGGGGGGCAACTGGATGGAAGCAAAACCTTAATAGGCTCTTACCATGGTCTAGTAATTACGGTTGCCAAGACACTACGCTGTGGGCCTTATGCCCGATGTCGAGTTATAATCGGTTTTCGGGCACTCGCAGAATTCTTTCGATTCCAACGGCATTCTTCTAAGACCTTAAATAATGCCCATCTACGAGTACCAGTGTCGACGTTGCGAACACCGCTTCGAACTCATTCAAAAATTCTCTGATAAACCGCGTAAGCGGTGCCCTGAGTGTTCTGGAACCGTCGACCGGCTAATCAGCCCACCCGCCATTCGCTTCAAAGGTAGCGGTTGGTACGTTACCGACTACGCTAACAAGAAGAGCAATAAAGAGGACAAGGCAGAAACAGCCCCCAAGAACAAAGAACCTGAAAGCAAAAAGGCCAAAAAGCAAAAGGAAGAAAAGGCCTCCTGACACCTGCGGACCCGGTGAGTTCGATGCACGACCTTTCTAAGCTTCGAAAAGATCCTGATAGAACTCGCGCTGAGTTTTCTGCCCGCAAAGTTACTTTCGACCTCGATGATCTTCTCGACCGGGATGAGATTCGCCGCACGCTGATCCAGCAAGTCGATACACTCAAGGCAAGACGAAACGAAGCAGGCAAAAAGATCGGCGAGATGAAGAAGTCCGGAGAGGACGCCGACGGCATCATTGCCGATATGGGCAAGCTTGGCCTCAAGATCGAGGGAATCGATGCTGAGCTCAAAGACCTCCATGCGGGAATACAGGCCGATCTGCTTGGGCTGCCCAATTTGCCACACAAAAGCGTTCCGGTTGGTCGTGACGAAACCGAGAACATAGTTGCGCGAACCTGGGGCGAACCGCGTGACTTTGATTTTAAGGTGCTCGACCACGTCGATCTGGGTGAGGCACTACGCATTATCGACCCGGGACGTGCCGCAAAGGTCTCCGGAGCTCGTTTCCCTGCCCAGTTCGGAGCTGGTGCTGTTCTTGAGCGGGCACTCGCAGCTTTTATGCTTGATCTAGCGCGAGACGAAGGCGACTACCTAGAGGTACTCACGCCGTTTCTTGTGCTGCCAGAGTCGATGGAGGGCTCCGGCCAATTACCCAAGTTTGCCGAAGAAGCATTCTTCATCGAAAAAGACTCTTTATATCTGATTCCAACTTCCGAAGTCCCGTTGGTCAACCTTCACCGAGGTGAGATCCTTGGCGAGGGGGACCTGCCGATTCGGTACTGCGCCTACACACCATGTTTTCGGCGTGAGGCGGGTTCGTATGGTAAGGATACAAGGGGGATAATCCGCGTCCATCAGTTTACTAAGTGCGAGCTTGTCTGGTACACAACACCTGAGACCTCATACCAAGCGCTCGAAACTCTGGTGACCGATGCCGAGCGCGTCTTACAGCGACTTGAGTTGCCGTATCAAGTGGTGAGCCTATGCACCGGGGACCTCGGCTTCGCGGCTGCCAAAACATACGATGTCGAAGTTTGGCTTCCTTCTCAGCAACGCTATCGTGAAATTTCATCATGTAGCAACTGCGAAGATTTCCAAGCGCGCCGAGCCGAGATTCGCTACCGACCACACGAAGGCAAAAAGGCGCGATTCGTCCACACGCTCAATGGGTCGGGGCTGGCCATCGGGCGCACCATTGTCGCCTTACTTGAGAACTACCAAGAGGCGAACGGAACCGTGACGATACCGGACGCTTTACGCCCTTACATGGATGGTCTCGAAAAAATCGATCCGCTAAAGCGTCCTGGGGCCCAATAAGTCGTCAAAGTTTCAACACAGGTAGCCGTTTATGCTGTTTGTTGTTGGGTAGCCATGCCCTAGAATTTGCTGCGCTAACCATCTTCAAACGGTTGAAACATGGCAGTTCTCGTCCAATAATGTCTTCTGTCTACAATTTGGCTCCGACGTTTTCTGGGAGGTTTAAATTATGAAATGAGCCTATTATTTGCCAGTCGCATTGGTCGTTTTAGCGGTCGCCGTATCGATGCCATCTTTGGCTACGCAACAGGTCACCGTTCGTGGTGAAGTGATTGATTCCGTATGCTTTATCAAGTCGGGTGCTAGCGGTAGCGGCCATCGCGGCTGTGCCCAGACATGTGCTGATAATGGCATTCCACTGGCGCTACTCGAAGAGGCCACGGATCAGGTTATTTGGCTCGCCTCGAGCGCTTCAATGCAGTCACCTAACGCCGACCTGAAAGCCCACGCAAGTCACACGGTCGAGATCACCGGTGAATACGCTGAACGTGGCGGCGCAAAAATCCTCGTCATAAGCGAGATCAAACATATCAGCGCTAACTAAGGGACTCTTAACAAAAGGCGCTCGTACCCTTGCAGATGTCGAGGAGCACGAGCGGCTTTTGTTTTCTAACGCAACGTTTTAGCAGCTAAGACTGAGACGAGCCATCGCCCCGCTGAGTTGATCAGCGCAAACTTTTTTGCGCCTTCCAAGTGTCATAGCGAAGGCGCAATATCTTAACAGGGTTCGCATTTTCATCTGAAGCAATATCTTCGTCGGTGACACTAATGTACAGGGCGTAGTCACCATCGTTGTACGACTCACCGGATGAATCGGTTGCATCGGCACGAACGATATAGGCAACGTGTGCCGTCTTGCCATCACACGGAGCATCCGGCAACGGATTTGACTCGCAAGTACAGCGTTTATCTCCACCGTTAGCATCCGCGGCTTCCATCGCTGCCATGACGCGGTCAGTGAGAGTGCCTTCCGTCGTTCTCAACGCGTGGACGGCATCATAGACGACGCGATTGTTAGCCAGGATGTTGCCTTGAATAGCGTAATAGATTGGCTCAGCAGCAATCCGCCCTGTGGCATGGAGAGAAGCTGCACTATTACCAGCTCCCGAGTAGCCCGCCATCCTCCCGCTCATATCAACAATGCCAAACTGTCGCGAGTCGATATCCGGGTCCTGTTCCAACATAACTATTATCTCAGCAGGATCGGTTCCTTTAGCAATCTCATCGAAGATCAGTTGCTGATTTGTTCGAGTTCTGTCGACACCTGCCTGCGCCGCAGCGGCGCCCTTTCCCGGCACTACAATCGCCTGGATGTCCATAAGATCTCGGGCAGGGAAACCACTAAAGCGTGACTGCGCAACACATGTCGCTGAGGCAACTACAACCTCACCGGTCGTAGCGTTGACGGCAACAACCGACCAGGTAGCAAAAGCCATGGGGCTAGCCACAAGAACAAACACCATCGTCAGAACAAATCGCTTCATCTTTAAACTCCAGTGTGACGGCAGAGAAATTCGATCCTGCGCAGTTCTTCGTTAGCGACTCACGGAGGCCAAAGGCTTCAACACGAGACGATGTACCGTAACTTCCTCAACTGCAGCACGGGCGTAAGCAAGCGGGAAGTAATCGCCGCCTGCCCAGCTCTCAATCAAATCACCGTAGTGGGGACTGCCCGGCTGGCCAGACTGGCCTGGTGATGTCGTTGATATTCCTTTCTCCCAATCATCCATGTCGAGAATTTCACGAAAGGTTGCACCGTTAGAATAAACGGTGCCGGCACCCCCGCTCTTTTCGACCGAGATCTGATCGTAAACCGCCAAGAGCGGATGCTCGAAAGAGGCAATGTTGAGCCGCCCCCACCGCCACTGTGAACGATCACTTCCAAGCTCTGACATAACATCAAGTGTTCGTCGTAAGCCATCTTCGGCCGCAGCACGCCGCTCTTCAACGGGTAGCGCTTCATCGAGTATTGCCCCCTCAACACTGCCTCGCCATGTGAGATAAAGGGCAGCAGCAGTGCTCGACCGATCGAAGATTCCATCCCAGCCGGCAATCTGCTGTCGGGCCCATTCGACATCAGGATCTTCGGAAGTCCACCCTTCGAACAATGACACAGCATTTGCACCGGCGGCCGAAAAGGCATCAAGCTGCAAGCGTTGAAAGTCCTCGATTGTGAATCTTCCGTCAGAGCTGCCACCCGTTGATAGCACTTCGGCTATACGCTCATAACGTGCCGCTCGTTGCGCCGTTTTGAACATGATCGGCGGGTGAAACCCCGGTGGTTGAATGTTGTGGTTTGCGGTTGCGATCCAACCCCGCTCGGGGTTCAGCTCCTCAGGAAGGTCGTCGCGAAAGCCGTCCCATCCATACTCGCCGCTGCCTGGTACCGGCAAACGGCCATACCATGGTGTCGGCCCTGTGCGGTTAGGCGTCAGGGCTGCCGCACGCCATGAGATATTGCCATCAACATCTCCACAGATCATATTCTCAGACGGATGCTTCCAGGCAGACATCGCATCAAGAAACTCGATGCAGTCACTAACCTGGTCAGCACGAAGGGACCCAAGGTAGGGCGCAGTGCCAGGCTCTTGCGCGAACGACCGGACCGCGTATGCAACCCCTCGATCGATATCCTTGTAGATAATTGGACCGTTACGACTAAACTCGAAATTGACCTCGCGCGGCGACTCGCCCTTGATAGCTATTGTTTCGCGCTCAACCCGAAGTGGTTCGAACTGGCCCCTGTAAAGAACACGTGACGGGTCATCGGGGTGTAGTTGTTCGACAAACACGTCGGTTTGGTCGGTGCCAACGATTGTCAAGCCCCACGCAACGTGCTCGTTGTGCCCAATCGCTATCCCAGGGAGGGCCGGCTCTCCAGCTCCGATAACACTCCAGCCCGGAGCCTCTAGGTGGGCAAGGTAACGAAGTGATGGGTTAGTTACCTGACGGTGGGGGTCGTTTGCCAACATAGGCAATCCAGAGGCACTCAGACGCCCAGCTACTACCCAGTTATTGCTACCAATTTCATCACGATACCCGGGCGGCATTGGTGGCAACCATTGCAACCCTGCCAACATTCTGTTCACAACCGGACTGCCGTTCGCAACGGTCTCCAGCTGTCGGTATTCGGGCAGGAGATCGACAGCAAACCCGCGCCCGGCACGGGTTGAAAAGGCTCTGAGAACCTCGCCAGTAATAATCTCTGGATCAAACCCGTCTGGAACCACAAGTTCGTAGAAAGGATCAGGGTTTGCTCTTCGGTTGGCTTCTTCGGGACCCATTGAAGCGACACGCTGCGCCAATCGCAAATCAGAAGCGATGTTTCCGCCGACGCCGCTGAGGGTCGATCGCAAGGTGGGCGTCTCAAGCGTCCAGGGTTCTGGCCGAAGACCAGTGAGCTTGAATTCCACCGGGAGATTGTCAGCACTATCTTCGATGAAAGCGTTGATCCCCCCAACAAATGCTTCGAGGATACGTTCCGTTTCCGGGTGATAGCTACCCAACTCTTCTTCACTCAGGCCACCACGCCAAGACAGTAGTCGCATCATGCGGTCAGCCTCGAAACGCTCCGGACCGGAAATCTCAGCCGTCCTTCCCTCCAACCAACGACGCCACATATCAAGCTGCCAAAGCCTGTCCTGCGCTGCGATATACCCCTGGGCAAAAAACAGGTCGTCGGTGTTGTGAGCGTAGATGTGCGGGACACCCCAGCGATCACGAAGCACTTCGACCTCGTCACGTAATCCAGCAAGTTCCGTCTCGCCCTCGATCTGGGCAAGTGAGGCAACCGCCATTGCTTGAAAAGCTTCTTCCGTATTGGAAGCAGGTGCTGAACACCCCGTCGCTACCAGGGCCAAGACAAGGCAACCGAGGCACCAGCTATATTGGTCAACGCGCATGCAAGATTTCCTTTCTCTACCTCATATCAACGATCCTTCGACCTTCGCGGTACAATTCTAGCGCGGGAGGGATGGCCGAGTCTGGCTTAAGGCGGCGGTCTTGAAAACCGTTGACCGTTTTACGCGGTCCGAAGGTTCGAATCCTTCTCCCTCCGCCTGCGGAGGGGTGCTAGAGTGGACGAATAGGGCGGCCTGCTAAGCCGTTGCATCGGTAACCCCGGTGCCGTGGGTTCGAATCCCACCCCCTCCGCCA
>PCAP01000038.1 GCA_002731215.1 Acidobacteriota bacterium
ATCGGGTACAGCGACTCCTGCGCCTTCTGGTTCTGGCAATCAAGACCTGACGGCATAGCCATAATCGACTATTATGAGAATCAGTCCGTTCCCTTATCGCATTACATCGACATGTTGCAGGCAAAGCCCTATGAAATTGAAACGCTTTGGTTACCACACGACGCCCGCGCCAAAACCCTCCAGACAGGCCGATCCACAGTCGAACAGCTTATCGAAGCGGGTCTACCATGCCGCGTGGTGCCTAAACTGGCCGTACAACAGGGTATTGACGCTGCTCGCCTTGTACTGCCAACATGCCACATTGACACAACCAATGGCGACGCAGGTGTTGAAGCACTTAGAGCGTATCGACGAGAGTTTAACGAGCTTACAAAAGCTTTTAGAGACACCCCCCTCCACGATTGGGCCTCTGACGGAGCAGATGCGTTTAGATATTTAGCCTTGGTCGCGCAGGAGAAAAGGGGTAATATCACGTCACAACCCTCACGTCCAGTGTTTGAGAAGCCAAAAATCACATTGAACGAGTTGTTTGAGGATAGGGAAAAACCACAGAAGCTATCCATTGCGAGGCGTAGAATTTAATGGCTAATAGCAGTGTACAGGGGGCGATAGACTCCCTAGATGAATTTGAGAACGACAGCGAACCAACCGTAGGCCAGCACAAGCGGTGGGACGCGGAGATTAAGGCGGCGTTCACAGCGTGTCGTCAGTACCAGAAGCAGGGCGCGGAGGTGGTGCAGGCGTATTTGAACTCAAAAGCGGGGGAGACGTTTAACCTTAACCTGTTTCACGCCAATATCAGAACGATGCAGGCAATGATGTTCGGTAAGCTGCCTGAGATAAAATTTTCCCGTACTAACATGGACTTTAACGATGATTCAGCCAGAGTCGCAGGAATCCTGTTCGAGAGGATGCTCAACGCCGACATCGGCACCCCTAATGACCTCTACTCAGAAGCACTTAAACAGAATCTACAGGATCGCCTTTTACCCGGTCTTGGAATTTCCAGAGTACGCTACGAGTTCGACAAAGAAGAAGTCGAGATCGCATCCGTAACAGATCAGTTGACGGGCCTGGAGCTAGAGCCTGCCCGTACAGAAGAACAGATCACCGACGAGAGAGCACCAATAGATTATGTCCACTGGCGCGATTTTGTATGGGCACCAGCGAGGACATGGCAAGAGGTTCGATGGGTAGCCTTCCGCACGCTTATGACAAAGGATCAGCTCACCGAGCGCTTTGGCGAAGACATAGCGAAGCATATTCCCTTAGAGAAGACCGCCTTGGACGACGGTGAGGAGGACATCGACTCTGATGATCCAAAGCAAGACGCTTGGATGCGTGGTGAGGTGTGGGAGATATGGGCGAAAGAAGACAAGAAGGTTTATTGGTTCTGCAAAGGGTATAGTAAGATTCTTGACGAGCAGAACGACCCACTACAGTTGACGGGGTTCTTCCCAATACCACAACCGATGGTTGCTAACGTAACCACTACGGCGTTCATGCCCAAGTCAGACTACAAGATGTCTGAAGATTTGTACCTTGAGATAACAAACCTTGAGACACGTATAGCCAAGATTACTGAGGCGATTAAGGTCGTTGGAGTCTATGACCAATCTAGCGAGGGCGTTAAGTCGCTCATGCTGGAGGGCGTGGAGAATGACCTGATCCCGGTGGACAACTGGGCGATGTTTGGCGAGAAGGGCGGCTTGCAGGGCGCGATTGATTGGCTGCCTATTAAAGAGGTCGCTGAGACTATGATGATATTGGTCGGGCGCAGGGACGACGCTAAGGCGCTCCTGTTCGAGATCAGTGGTATGTCTGACATCATGCGTGGCGGTAAGCAGGCAGGTGGTGCAGCGTCCGCGACAGAGCGTGCGCTAGAGGCGCGGTTCGCGTCGATCAACGTACAGTCCATGCAGGACGAGTTTGCCCAGTACGCGACTGACTTGATCCGTCTGCGTGCTGAGATAGTGTCTAAACACTTCCAGCCTGAGTCAATCGTCAAGCAGTCTAACGCAATGGCGATGACCGCAGAGCAGGAGTTAATTCAGCCTGCTATCGACATTATGAAGAATCGCGCCGACTTGATCTGGCGCATTGAGGTTAAAGCCGAATCAGTAGCGATGGTGGACTATGCACAGCTTAAAGAGGAAAGGACGAGTTACATCACGGCACTGGCTACGTTCTTACAGTCGGCTGCGCCTCTTGTTGAGTTGGAACCAACTGCAACGCCTGTACTTCTGGAAATGCTCAAGTGGGGGCTTGCGGGGTTCAAGGGCAGCAATGAGGTTGAAGGAGTTCTCGATCAGGCTATCAAGACGCTTCAGAGCGCCGGGCAACAGGGCGAAAACGATAAGCCGTCTGACGCTGAAATCAAGGCTCAAACGGAACAAGCTAAACAGCAGTTTGAAATGCAAAAGCTACAACTCACGCAACAGTTCGAGCAACAGAAATGGCAGTACGAACAGCAGCATATACAACTTGAAGCGCAGATAAGACAGCAGGAACTCCAGACGGAAAATAATAATAATATCCGTAAGGAGCAGGCTCAAGCTGAACTGAATATGGTCGAAGAAGAGAAAGAGACTGAAGAATTTATCAAGCGGGAACAGGCGCGAGCGCGTTTAAACCCGACGCAAAGTTCCAATGAGTGATCTCGTCGAGCGCGTCTGTCTGCATGAAGGCTTCAGAGCTAAACCTTATCAGGATCATCTGGGCAACTGGACATTCGGGCACGGGCTGACGTGGATCAGTGAGGAAGAATCCGAGCGCATCGTCAACGAGCGCCTGTTGCAGATTATGCGCGAATTGAAGACACAGCACCCAGCGTGCTTAGACCCTAATTTTTACTCTGATGCTGAGATAGAAGTGCTTGACGAAGTGGTAGAAGTAACAGCCGAAATGGCCTTTCAACTGGGTGTCGCAGGCGTAAACAAATTCAAGAAAATGTGGGCCGCGCTGGAAGCGGGTAACTACATGTTGGCACAGATGGAAATGTTAGACTCACAGTGGGCAGAGCAGACGCCAGAAAGGGCGCACGAATTGGCTGACGTTATTGGGGAGTTGAATGAGCGACATGGGTAGCAACGACAGGTGTAGTGGATACGTTGAATTAATAGCGGCGATGAAAGAGGCTAATGCAGAGTTAATGATACGAGTTACGGAACGACTTGCACAGCACCGACAACAAGATCAGCAATTCATGGCTGACGTGAAAATGTCGGTTGCGTTGACCGCGCAGAAAGCTGACGAGATAGGTAAAGTGCTCACGCCAATACCTGCACGAATTTCGGCGCTTGAAACGTCTGTGCGCCAGATTGCGGACAACGACAAAACACAGTTTGACTTAATTACGCAGATACGCGAAGACCACCGCGATCTTGAGGTAAAGGTTGCGAAGATACCCAACGTAAGGCAGTCGTTAGCTGCGGTTAAGACTAATGGGGGTTTTTTGACGTCCGCGAACGGTAAGTATGCAATATGGGCGGGCATACTTATCATCGTCGGGCTGTTTGGTATTGCGGGGGTCAACATGACAGGAGTGATAAAGCCTTAGTGGGTATTATAGCTAAAATTCTAGGTTCGGGTGACGTTCTGGCTAAGGGGCTTGAACTGATCGACGATGCGTTCGAGTCAGAGGAAGAAAAGCGCGAGTCGAAAGCTAAAGCTAAGATAGACCTGATGAAAGCATACGCGCCGTTTAAACTCGCGCAGCGGTACATCGCGTTGCTGTTTACCTGCACGTTTCTTGCGTGCTTTTTTATTGTATTGATTATGACGCTGATGGGCGTAGGCGACACCGCCGAAGTTGTTAGCATCATGGCAGAGTTTAAAATTGGTTGGATTATGACCACTATCGTGCTGTTTTATTTTGGTGGTGGTCTAGTAGAGTCAGTAGGAAGCATTAAAAAATGACACGCAGACGGTGGCGACAGATCGAAGGGCGGTTAGTCGAAATTGACATCAAAACCGGGCAACCTGTGGGCGCAGATGAGCCGCCTATTCGTTCTCACGGTGTTTCTGTGTTTCAGGAGGTCATAGCACCCGATGGGACGAGAATCGCCTCACGGGACGCTATGAGGGCCTACGAGAACCGCACAGGCATGACAAATGACCTTGATAGCCTCAGAACGCAGACACGCCGGGAGTTAAACAGGGCAAACGAGGTAACAAAGCCAAAGAAAGACCCAACACGCATACCCGCATTGTTGGACGCATTTGAGCGAGCAAGTTCGTCAGGGTACAGTAGGAGGCCCGTATATGATGAGTGAAATAGCAGCGGAAGTAGTAGACGACGAGGAAGGCGAAGAATCAGGTAATGAGATGGAGGACGCGCTTTCAGCGGCCTTCGACGAGTCAGAGGCGGCGGAAGCGGCAGCTAGTCCCGCGCCTGAAGCAAAACCCTCGGTGGAGTCGGCTCCCGAATCAACCACCACAACCCCAAGTACGGGGGACGCTCCACCCGAGGGAACTACGGAAGAGCCTGCGGCGCTTACAGCCCCGGCGTCATGGTCGCCTGAAGCGCGAGAGGCGTGGAAAAGCATACCTCCAGAGGTGCAGAAGCACATCGACAAGCGTGAGGCTGAGATCCGCACGGCGCTGAACGACACAGGCACCGCACGTCAGCACCAGACGGAGTTCCAACGGCTGACCCAACCATACCAGCAGTTGTTCCAAGCGCAAGGCGTGGATGCCATGACAGGCATAAACGCCGTGCTGGGTACGGCAGCGGTGTTACAGGGAGGCACAGTTCAGCAGAAAGCGGAGACAGTTGCTACGCTCATCGAAGATTATGGTATAGATATCAGTGCCTTAGACGATCTTCTTGTGGGCAATATCCAACCGCAATCTAATGACCCGGAGGTGGCGCAGCTACGTGAACAACTGGCGCAGCAACAGCAGTGGATAAATAATCAACAGCAGCAGTATCAGGCGCAGACCAACGCAGAGCAGCAGCGTTTAAACAACGACGCGGAGCAGTTCATCAAGACGCATGAATTTGGTGAAGACGTGCGGCGCGATATGGCACGCTTCTTTGATGTCGCCGTGCAGCAGGGGGAGACGCTGACGATGGACGAGGCGTACAGACGCGCCCTGTCTACACGCCCGGACATTTTGAAGATCATCCAGAACAGGAATAACAGCCGCAGAAATCAGGACGCCGTAGGCTCGGCACAGGCCGCAGGACGGTCAGTACCACAAAATTCAAGCGTAGCCGCACAAGCCCCCGCGCCTACGTCAATGCGAGGGGCACTTGAACAAGCATGGGAAGACGTTTAATATGTGAACCCTATGCACGAAAAGTAGACCAAATTACGAGATTAGCCCCACGGAGGACAGACGAGCGCAAGCCCACGGAGTCCAGACGAGGTAAACCCCCGGAATTAGAGTCGTTGCAACGCCCACAGGTAAGGCTGACCGTTGTTAATGCTCAGGTTAAAAACTGAAACTCTAACTAGGAGGATTGGCTAATGTCATTCCCAAACGTGAGCGATATTCTTGCCACGACCATTGAAAACCGATCTAAAAAGATCGCAGACAATGTGACTGACAACAATGTTCTGCTCAAAAAATTGTCTATGTCGGGCAAGGTTAAAACCTTCTCTGGCGGGCACAAGATATACCAGGAGTTGAGTTTCGCTGAAAACGGCAACTCCGGTTTCTATTCCGGGTACGACCAGCTTCCTATCTCTGCCAGTGACGTGTTAAGCGCCGCTGAATTTGATATCAAGCAGGCCGCTGTACCTTGTATCGTCTCCGGGCTGGAGCTACTCCAGAACTCAGGTAAAGAGCAAATGATCGACCTGCTCGAAAATCGCCTGAGCGTTGCCGAATCCACACTGACAAATCTCATCTGCGAAGGCATGTACTCTGACGGTACAGGCACTGGCGGTAAAGAGATCACAGGTCTTGACCTCGCTGTACCCGTTACAGCTACGACGGGCACCTATGGCGGTATCAACCGCGCTACGTGGACTTTCTGGCGAACCACCTCAACAACTGCGGACTATTCGTCAACTACACTCCAATCAGCTATGAACACTATGTGGGCAGCACTGACACGGGGTAGCGATAGACCCAACTTGATTATTATGGATAACGCCATGTGGACACTCTACATGGATACGCTGCAAGCGCAGCAACGCTTCCATAGTGCTGAAGTCGGAGACTCCGGTTTTCCTTCAATCAAGTACATGGGTACGGATGTATGTCTGGATGGAGGTATTGGCGGTAACGCTACTACCCGGACTGCATATTTTCTCAACTGTGACTACCTGCACTGGCGACCACACTCCAAGCGTAATATGGTGCCACTGTCCCCAAATCGTCGTTATGCGACGAATCAGGATGCTGAAGTTCAGATTCTGGCGTGGGCGGGCAATATGACTTGCTCAGGGGCACGCTACCAAGGACGCTTGATAGACTCCGCGTAACAGCAGGGTTAAGCTAAACGTCTGTAGGAGGGCGTATACATGAGTGATTTTAAACGTTTGAACGGTATTATTGGTGGTCAAGCGATTGACGAGAATAGTACCACCCAGAAGCATGAGCTAGGTGAAATAGCTTATGCCCGTGATACGGCATCAACAGCTTATGGCGACGGTGTATTTATTTACTGCACAGGGCTTGCCTCTGTAGCAGTAGGTGAGTGTGTAAAGATTGAAGCAGACACATACACCGTGAAATTGGCTGTTGCTGATGACGCTGGCGCGATTGGTTTCGCAATGGCGGCTACGGTAGCCGACGAGTACGGGTGGTTTCAGATCAAGGGCTGTGCGGTTGGGTTGGGAGCGGCTTCTAACGCTGACAACGCGGCGCAGTACCTTACGGCAACTGCCGGTACTATCGACGATGCTGTTGTCGCTGGTGATCGTATCCATAATTGTCTTTCAGTCAGTGCGGTGGACACACCAAGCACTGGGTTGATCGAATTGGATATAAACTATCCGCACACTGATAATATTGCGGACTAACAGGTTAATGGGGGCGCAAGCCCCCTTTTCCTTACACAAATACAGTAGGAGTATTTTATATGTCTGAGTTTGACTTAGATGAGAGTCTTAATGATATAGCTTTAGGCCCTGAGCATGTGGGGGCTGGTCAGCTCAATCATGGGCTGTATGTGAAATTTTACATGAACTCGGTACTTGATGATGCCGCGTCTACCCAGCACGGTCGTGCGGTGTACAAAGACGTAGAGTTTGTTCAGATCATGGTGCCAGGGGACAAAAATTCCCTTATCGACAGACCCACCCGATTGGGGTTTGACGAGAAGTCAGACAACCAGAAATTTGCGCGTGAGTACGCGCTGTTTAAAGAGAACAAAGATCAGAAAGTGGAGGGCACGCCTCTCAAGGAGTGGCCCCCGCTGAGTAAAGGCCAGATTCAGGAACTGGCATATTTCAATGTCACCACGTTGGAGCAGTTAGCCAACCTGTCTGACACCATACTACAAAAATTCATGGGTGCTAACCGCTTACGTGAACTTGCCCGGAGATATCTGGAGCAGGCCAAAGGCGGCGCACCCTTGGTGCAAATGCAGGCCGAGCTTACTCAGCGTGACGAACAGCTCGCAGCCCAGCAGTTGCAGATCGACCAGCTTGTACAGGAGATGGGCGTGCTACGCGCACAGGCGGGGCAGCCTATAGCAGTGCCGCAGACGCCTATTGGCACACCGCCAGCAGTACCTACTCAGGAACAAGAGCCTATGGGCTTCGTACCTGAAGAACAGCCCATGCCTGACGACCTACCCCCGCCTGACGAGGAATTTGACCTTGAAGCTGCGGAGGTGAAACCAAAGCCGAAAGGCAAACGGAGGTCAGTAGCGAGCTAAATGGCGATAACGCGGTATCAGACATGCGGAGACATCGTTAATCGTGTAGCTGTTGAAGTTGGGCTGCGTGAGACTTCCGATGTGTTCGCTTCCTCTGATGACGCGATTATACAGCTACGCACGCTACTAACGACTACACTACAGGAACTCATGCTGCTGCACCCGTGGCAGCGTTTAATCCGTGAGTTTCAATATACGACGGGAACGAGTGAGAGCGGGCCGCTGGATTTACCTGACGACTTCGCTTACATGATCCCACAGACCGGATGGGAGCGTAGTTCAAATGTCCCTCTGATCGGGCCATTGGCACCCCAAGCATGGACTTACCTACTGGGTCGAGACTTGGTTGGTTCCACGATTTACGCTTCCTTCCGGTTCGATCAAGATAAGTTCTATGTGTATCCATCAACGCCGATGCCTGATGCGCTCGATATTAACTTCGAGTATGTCTCACGTAACCTCATCGCTGACGACGGTGCGACCACTTATTCTGACGTGGCAACAGTCCACGCTGACGTGGTGGTGTTGCCTATCCATGTCGTCACACGATTGCTCAAGGTGAAGTTTCTCGACGCTAAAGGATTCGATACGCAGAAGGCGACTAACGAATACAATATGGCGCTTGACTCTGAAATAGGTAAAGACAACTCAGGCGGTATACTTACAGTAGGTAAAAACAGGTTTGGCGGGTACTACCTTGACGGGTTCCGTAATACGCCTGATACTGGCTTTGGCACCTAACCGTGGGCATGGCTCAACGGGTTGATCGCTACAGGGGTGGACGCCAGCGTTCTCAACCCGGCACTATTCCTGCACCTATCGACGGTATAAATGCTACAGCGGCGCTCGCGGCTATGAGTCCTCTGGAGTGTATTTACTCGTATAACATGCTCCCTAAAGACTCAGGCATGGAGGTTCGCAAAGGGTCTGTAGAATATGCAAACGGCTGGACAGGCACTTTTGCCCGTAGTATTGTGGCTTTCGAGGGGCAGGATTCATCTAACGACAGGTTATGGGTATGTAACACTACGGGTATATGGGATGTCACCACTGACGGTGAAACGTCACCAACGCAGGATGTTACGTTTGCCACGACCACGGGTAACGCAGGCATAGTCTCCTACGTGCAGTTCAGCACCGATGGCGATGAAGAACTGCTACTCCTGTGCGACGGCGCTAACGGATACTATACGTGGACACGCAGCACTGACACATGGGCTAAGATCGCAACGGGCGCAGGCGCTACGCAGATAGATAATGTAGACCCTGTGAACTTTGATTTTGTCACGATCTGGAAGAAGCGTGTTTGGTTCATTGAAGCGGGTAAGAGTTCAGCGTGGTATCTCGCCCCCGGTGCCGCTTACGGCGCAGCCATAGAATTTAACTTCGCTGACCAGTTCAGGTTCGGCGGCGCACTCAGGGCGATACACAACTGGACGCTCGACGCGGGCGACGGTATCGACGATAAGCTGGTGGCTATATCAGGTGGCGGTGATGTCTGTGTATACACAGGTACTGACCCGGCAGCGGTGTCGTCTTTCGAGTTACAGGGTACGTGGTACGTGGGCGCGGTGCCTGCGGGCAGACGTATTGCCACAGAACACGCTGGCGACCTGTTTATACTGTCCAGACAAGGGCTTATGGCCCTCTCCCGCCTGACGCAAGGCATGACAGGCGAGGATGCGTCGATCACGCATAAGATTTCGCCGTACATACGCGAGGTGCTGGACAATGAACTGACTACTTTCGGGTGGGATGTCCACGTCGATATGACAGAGAACCTGCTCACAATCAACACGCCAGCGCGGTCAGATAACACGCAGCAGCAGAATTTCCAGATGTACCTCGGGCGAGGATCGTGGGGTATTGTACGTGACCTGCCTATCGCTAATACCACCAACTGGCAGGGTGAGGTGTACTGGACGGATAACGTCCAACTTAAAGTATTTAAGAAGTCAGGGAACATAGATCAGGTCTACCTTAACACAGCGACAGATGGTGAGGCGGTAGCAATAGATTGGCAGCTACTGACGGCGTATCAGGATTTTGGTTCCTCTGCGGCGTATAAACGCCTGCATTTCATCAGACCTATATTCTCCTCTGACGGGGCTGAACCCGGTATAAATGTCCGGGCGTATTATAACTATGATCTCAGCGCCATCTCTGAACCCCCTACGCTGGGTGCCGATGTGGTAGGCACTTGGAATACAGATTTATGGGGCAGCACTATCTGGGGTGGTGCGCTCCGCGTGTCTGAAGACCTTAAAGGCGGCGCAGGAATGGGGCGTCACTGCGCGGTGAACATTCGCGGGCGTACAGGTGATATTACCACGTTACTTGCCTTCGATATTGTCTACGACACAGGGGGGCTTCTGTAGTGTTTTACTTCGTCCCCATCCTGCCGTGGCACTGGGAGATGATCCCCGCTAAAGCCCGACCTCGTAAGTGTGAGGACACACGGGGTATTGTAGCGCAGGACGAAACGGGTAAACTGGTAGCCGCGTGCGTACTGGACACATGGTCGTTTAACTCGTGCCAGATACACATATTTATAGACAACCCGTTCGTATTGAAAAACGGGTTTGCAGAAGAGGTTTTTAAGTTCGCGTTCAGTGAAGAATCAGGGCGTGAGGTGGTGATAGGTATCACGCCTGAAGACAATAAGCAGGCGTTGAAGTTTATACGCCATATAGGATTTGAAGACATAGGCCGCGTACCTGACGGCTACAAGAAGGGGGTCGATTACATATTGACCGCCATGAGAAAAGAGAAATGCCGCTGGATAGATCAACCAGCAGTAGAGGACACAGCACATGGGTAAAAAAGACGCACCAGACGCACCAGACTATACAGGTGCAGCGGTAGAAGAAGCAGAAGCGGGCAAGGAGATTGTTCGTCAGCAAACGTGGGCTAATCGACCTGAGCAAATTACGCCGTGGGGGTCTACGTCGTGGAGCACTAAAAGCAGGGTTGACCCATCTACAAACAAAGCGGTTACTCAATGGCACCAAACAGAGGCACTCAACCCACAGATACAGCGGGCGCTTGACTCACAAATAGCGGTACAGCAGGGGCGCTCTGGTCTAGCGCAAAACTTGATAGGCAGGGCCGCAGGTGAGACGGCCCAGCAGTTTGATTGGAATAACATGCCTGATCCCGCGTCAGCACCTGACGTGCCTGACTTTTATGGTCAGGGGCTTACGCAGATGGGTTCGCTACCCAACCCCAACCCCGCACAACAGGCGCTCCCTGAAGGTGCACAGCAGTACAACGAGTTAAACTCGTGGCAGCAAGGCCCACAGGCGCAGGGACTTGGGCAGGAGAACATCCAGCGCGGTCTTAACTATGCCGATTTAAACGATGTCAACGCAGCCGGGGCGTATAACCCTGACTTTGCACAGACCCAATACGATAGGAATATGTCACTCCTGCGCCCGGAACAAGAGCGGGCGATGGAGAGCATGGAAGTACAACTCCGCAACCGGGGTTTAACACCCGGCACGGAGGCGTATGACCGGGGCATCCGTGATCTGCGTAACCAGCAGAGTGAGGCGCGTGGGCGTATCTCAGCGGACTCTGTACGCTATGGCGGACAGGAGCAACAGAACCAGTTTCAACGTGAGATGGCGCGAAGGGGCCAGCAGGCGGGTGAGATCAACCAGCAAGGCCAGTTCGCTAATCAGGCGGCACAACAGGCACTACAGCAGCAGTTGGGTATAGGTGCCCAGCGATTCGGTCAGCAGGCGCAAGCAGCACAGCAGGCCAATGCACTGCGTGGGCAACAGTTCGGTGAGATGCAGGCACTACAGCAGCAGCAGGGCAGCGCTCAAGATGCGGCGTTTAACCGCCAGATGCAGACAGCGAACTATCAGGATCAGCAGCGTAACCAGTTGATGAACGAGCAGTTGGCGATGGGCGGGCAGGGCTTTAATCAGCAGATGCAGGCCGCAGGCTATCAGAACTCACTCAGGCAGCAGGCGATTGCCGAAGAAGCCCAGCGCAGAGGTATGTCCATCAACGAGATGAACGCACTGATGACCGGGCAGCAGGTAGGCACGCCACAGATGCCGAACTTCATGGGTGCAGGCGCAGCACAGGCTCCACAGCTACTCGCAGCAGCACAGGCGCAGGGTAACTTTGACCAGCAGGGCTACCAGACAGGCGCGGGTATGTTTAACGCATTACTAGGCGCAGGCGGCACCGCAGCGGGTGGCTGGGCTTCAGGACTAGGCTAATGGATGAAGAAGAAAAGAAACGGCTAACGATTCTCGCCCAGCGTGGGGACGTGCAGGCGCAGCAAATATTGGCAAAAGTCAATACGCCTGCGCCCGCGTTACGCAAGCCTACACAGAATCTCAACCTGAATGAGCCGGGTTTAACCCGAGGTGTGCAGACGCCTCAGTTAAACTCACCTGATAATTACGCATATAAGCCTCGTCAGTTATCACCTCAAGATCAACGTGTAGAAGATCAAACATCAGCGGGGGTTGACCAGGCGCTCGCTGAAAAGATGTGGCTTGACGACAATCGCG
>PCAP01000039.1 GCA_002731215.1 Acidobacteriota bacterium
CAGAGCATCCGGCTGTTAACCGGAGGGTTGCAGGTTCAAGTCCTGCCTCAGGAGCTGTAAGAAAGCCCTCGGGTCGCAAACCCGGGGGCTTTTCTCTGTGAGTCTCGTTGGTATCCAGACGAGGCCTCTGCGATTATCTGAAGTCTTGGAACGTTTGACACCCAATCACGCGAAACACGAGGTGCTCTGAACGAAACGTCGGCAGGTTTCGGCATAGCCTGCTAGCAGGAGCTGCGTGACCTGCTTCCGTTCATACGATGCCCCTCAGGGACAACGAACTGGTCGGTTTCCATGCATTTGACACTCTTCCGGTCGCGTACATTGTTTGTCGTATCTGCCGTAATTTCTGGGATTTTTCTGGTCGCCTCTGGCTCAACTTTGGCTGCTAAGCAACAAACCGATGATCGTATTGCTGCGGCAGTCGATCAGTTCGCTCCCCGGATCATCGAATACCGTCACCAGATCCACCAGAACCCAGAACTCGGCAACCGTGAGTTCAAGACTGCGGCACTCGTCGCCGAGCATTTACGGTCGCTTGGCATCCAGGTCACGACCGGGATCGCCCACACCGGAGTGGTGGGTATCCTGGAAGGTGGGCGGCCAGGACCGGTTGTAGCAGTCCGTGCTGATATGGACGCCCTCCCGGTCACCGAAGAAACTCCGTACCCATTCAAGTCGACCGTGCGGACGACTTACCTCAACAAAGAGGTTGGGGTCATGCACGCCTGCGGCCACGACATTCACACAGCGGTGCAGATGGGTGTCGCCTCGGTTCTCGCTTCGATGCGCGATGAGTTGCCTGGGACGGTGAAGTTTATTTTTCAACCCGCCGAAGAAGGACCCCCTCCGGGAGAAGAGGGCGGTGCAGACTTGATGGTCGCCGAAAACGTCCTTGAGAACCCCCGCCCGAGCGCTATCTTCGGACTCCACGCCCTCGCCGAAATGGATGTCGGCACACTTGGCTACACGTCGGGTCCAGCTCTCGCTGCCGTGGACCACTTCATCGCCAAGATTCAGGGGAAACAGGCCCACGGCGCCTACCCGCACCTAAGTGTCGATCCAGTGGTGATGGCAGCACAGGCAGTAACGGCCCTGCAAACGATTCGTTCGCGCACTCTACCGGCGCTCGAGCCTAGCGTCGTAACCGTAGGCATTATCCGCGGCGGCGAGCGTTTCAACATCATCCCGATGGAAGTCCACCTGGAGGGTACGGTACGCACGTATGACGAAGAGATTCGCGACGTTGTCGAAAGTCGTATGCACCAGATTTTTTCCGGCATCACCGCCGCTGGCGGTGGCAGTTACACCCTCGATTATGAACGTGGCTCGCCAGCAACGATCAACGATGCGGAACTCGGCGCCGCAATGCGGCCGACGCTTGAGCGTATCGTTGGAGCCGAAAACGTAGTCACCCTCGATCCGGTGATGGGCGGTGAGGACTTCTCATACTACGCCAACGAAATTCCAGGC
The DNA here is from genome assembly GCA_002731215.1 of Acidobacteriota bacterium. GTDB lineage: Bacteria > Acidobacteriota > UBA890 > UBA890 > UBA890 > UBA890. The sequence continues at coordinate 1,471 of PCAP01000039.1, forward strand.
TTCTTCTTCAGGCTCGGACAGGTTGTTCCAGGAACAACGTCAGGCGGCCATCATACCCCCACTTTTATGGCCGATGACTCGTCAGTTCCGATCGGGATGAAGGCGATGGCGGCGCTGCTTGTCGACTACCTCACGATGGAAACAGAGCGCTGATCATGAGAACAGTGGGGTACCGCGACTATTCGCCTTCTCTACAGGAGCATGATTCCCATTACTACTAAGAAGACACTAATTCCCAATAGGATCCAGAGAGTCTTCCACATTTTTCGTTTTACTAAATGAATTCCTAATATCGACACTGACGTGTTCTCCCTTGCTTTAGCGTTGGACGCGTCCCCTATCGATCAATATCTTTCGCAACAGGAACTCGATTTGTGCGTTGAGGCTACGCAGGTCGTCGTCGGCCCACCGCCTGAGGGCATCATGAACCTTCGGGTCCAGCCTTAGAAGAAAAGCTTTTCGCTCAGACATTTATGCTAACCCTGATGCTCCTGTGAGAAACACAGCTGGAAACGAGAGCTGATTGACTAAGCGTCTCAAGCGGGCCTCCCCCGGCGACTTTTAACTGTACAAACCGCCTGTGTTGACTACCGGCTGGGTTTCGGTCTCGCTGCAAAGCACGACCAGAAGGTTGGACACCATTGACGCTTTACGTTCTTCGTCGAGCTCGAGGACTTCCTTTGCCGCGAGTTCTCCAAGCGCATGCTCGACCATCCCTACCGCGCCTTCGACGATCTTGCGGCGCGCCGCGATAACAGCTGCCGCCTGCTGGCGACGAAGCATCGCCTGGGCAATCTCCGGCGAGTATGCGAGGTGCGAGATTCGAGATTCGATGACCTCGATGCCGGCCTTGGCCAAGCGGTCCTGGTTCTCTTGCTTGAGGTGTTCAGAGATTTCGGGCTGGTGCCCAACCATTGACACCTCGTTCTCTTCAAAAGCGTCATAGGGGTAGTTGGTCGCTAAGTTGCGCACCGCCGCCTCGCTCTGCACGTGTACGTAGTTGATGTAGTCATCAACTTCGAAGACGGCCTCAGCAGTATCAATGACCTTCCAAACAACCACGGCGGCAATCTCGATGGGATTGCCGCGCTTGTCGTTAACCTTAAGCTTGCTGGTCTCGAAGTTGCGCACCCGGAGGGAGACGCGCTCCTTTGTATAGAAAGGGTTTGCCCAACGCAGGCCTGGAGCTTGCACCGTACCAATGTAGCGGCCGAAGAACTGGAGCACTCTGCCTTCGTTCGGATTAACCGTGAAGAATCCAGCGCAAAGAACCCCAACTACTGGGAGGGACAAAATACAGATGAGTCCTAAGAACCCGATTTGAAAATTATCGCGTATATCCGCGACTATGGTGTAGACGAGAACCCCTGTTACAGCAATAAGGGCTAGCAATACGACAATTCCGTTGGGCGCCTGCATTCTGTTCTCTGTGATCATGTTGATTCTCCTCTTCAAATGTGATATCACAATAGTATTGAAATACTATCATATATAGCAAATTGATTCATTGTTTTGACCAGGGCGTTACGGGTTGCGCCGGGTTTCTTCTGGTCCCTGTTAAGCTTCTTGTCTCATGGATTTCTTCGCCGGCAACTTGCTTGAAGGAAAGGTGGCGCTGATCACAGGCGGCGGCACCGGGCTCGGCTTGGCAACGGCGGGAGCGTTCGGCGCTAGCGGTGCCAAATTGGTGATTGCCAGCCGCAGCGCCGAGCATGTCGAAGATGGCGCTGCTGCGCTGCGCGAAGAAGAAATCGAGGCGCTGCCTCTGGTGTGTGATGTCCGTGATCCGGACCAAGTCGAGGCCATGGTTGATGCTGCGATCGGACATTTCGGCCGCGTCGACATTTTGGTAAACAACGCCGCCGGCAACTTTCTAGTTCGTGCTGAAGACCTGTCCCCGGCGGGTTGGCAGGCGGTCACCCGCATAGTGCTAGACGGCTCGTGGTTTTGTTCGCGCGCCGTCTATGAACACATGAAGAGCCAGGGTGGCGGCAACATCCTGAATGTACTTGCCACCTATGCAACGGGAGCTGGACCGTTGACAGTTCATTCGGCTGCAGCTAAGGCTGGTGTGCTGTCACTAACCCGCACGTTGGCGGTTGAGTGGGCTGACGCCCGGATTAGGGTGAATGCCATCGCACCTGGCCCCGTTGATACTCATGGGGCCGGCAGTCGCCTCTGGAACAGCGACGAGGCGCGCGCTTCAATCGCTGAGAAGTTGCCAATGGGACGTTTTGGCACCGAAGCTGAGATCGCTGATGTGGCCCGTTTTCTGGTCAGCGACGCTGCTTCTTATGTGACCGGCACTATGTTGCCAGTCGACGGAGGCTTGACGCTCGGGGAGGGTCACCTCGCCAACATCGAAGCAGTCCAGGATCTCCTGCGGGGGCTCAAGGACTAACCAAAGTCGCTGAAACTGCTGCCCAAGGGCCATCCATACGGCAGCGGCCTTAGTCGGCGAATCCGGACCCTGCGTGCTAGCCAAGTAGCTTAGAAGGCCGTATCCTTCCATGTCTGGGCTCGGGTAATGAGCCTTAATTTTGTGCTTTTCCGTCTCTCAATGCATCCTTGTTCTAATGGACAAGGGGTCTTCGGAGAAGGATTGTAGATTGCATACCGTATACGACCTGTCTTCACTTCTTAACTGCCCATAGACTCAACATACACAGCGAATCGTAGAGCGGGACCGTGACAAATAACCACGACGAACTAGCCTGGCGCATCGGCGGTCCACAAGGGAGTGGTGTCGACACGGCCGCAGGTATTTTCCAACGTGCCTGTGCTCTCGGCGGCCTTAACGTCTTCGGGCGGCGCGAATACTACTCCAACATAATGGGTCGTCACAGCTACTTCGATGTGCGCGTGGCCCACCATCCCGTACACAGCCACTGTGACGAGGTTCAGGTTCTGACCACCTTTGAAGATGAGGCGCTCGCCCGTCACGCCACTTCGGTGGTGGAGGGAGGGGCGCTTTTCTACTCTGCCAAAGACGCCGAAGTTGAGGTCCAAGCCGTCACCTACCTGGATACTCGCGCTAAAGACGATCTGGTCGCCTACCTTGAGGAGCGTGGTCTTCCCGCAACGCTCAGAGGCCTCATCGAAGATGCCCAGCAACGTGGCGTACAAACCTACGAAGCCGACTTCGTCAAGATCGTGGAGTTGCTTGCGGACCATCTCAATATCGCACAGGCACTTGCTGCTCGCACCATGAATACGCTGGCGGTCGCCATGTCTCTGGCGTTGGTCGATTACCAACGCTCCCATGTCTACGACGCACTTGCCAAGACCTGGCCAGGGCGCCAGAAAATTGTCGACATGAATGTCGCAGCGGTCGACATGGCTTACCAATTCGTACGTGATACTTACGAAACGTCGAAATTCGAGCACAGGTTAACCCCGTCGGGGTCAAAAGAACCGCGCATCCTGCTGAATGGGAATCAGGCTGTGGCGATGGGCAAAATCGCGGCTGGCTTAACCTTTCAGAGTTATTACCCGATCAGTCCAGCAACCGACGAAAGCGTCTACCTTGAGGCCCATGAAACTTTCCCCACCGCTAACGGTGAAGAGGGCAGTGTCCTCGTTGTGCAAACCGAGGACGAAATTTCCGCCGTTTGTATGGCTGCTGGTGCGGCGCTTACCGGCGCCCGGAGCGCCACTGCCACGTCGGGTCCTGGTTTCGCGCTGATGGTGGAAGGCCTTGGCTGGGCCGGCAACAACGAAGTTCCTCTTGTCATCACCCTCTATCAACGTGGCGGGCCGTCGACTGGCTTGCCGACACGAAGCGAGCAGGGGGATTTGTTCCTCGCGCTGAACGCAGGGCACAGCGAGTTTCCACGGATTGTGCTGGCTTCAAGCGACCTCGACGAAGCTTTCTATGATGCCGCAGCAGCGTTCAATTACGCCGAACGTTACCAGACCGTCGTCGTCCATATTCTCGACAAGTCACTGTCTAGCAAAACGATGAGTGTGCCGCCATACGACCTTGAACAAATCCATATCGACCGTGGCGAGGTTGCCTCACTCAACGGTGATGGCGAACCTGGGAGTCTTTACCCGCGCTTCGCGCCGACCGAGTCCGGCATCACACCACGGCCGCTGATCGGCATGGCCGGGGGGATGCACTGGCTGACCGGCGGCGAGCATACCCAGTACGGACGTGTCACGGAGGACCCGGTTGTCCGGGAACAACAAATGGAAAAGCGGATGCGGAAGCTGGAGACGGCGGCCAGAGAAATTCCCCTCGAAGACAAGCTGCAAGTCTACGGCGACCCCAAAGCAGATTTCACTGTCCTGAGCTGGGGATCAAACAAGGGTGCCATCGTCGAAGCTATCGAACTGCTCGCCGAAGAAGGCATCGCGGCAAGGCTGATACAGGTGCGTATCATGAGTCCGTTCCCCGCTGCTGAACTGGAAGAAGTCCTGGCAACAGCTAAGCCTTTGGTCGGCGTCGAAGCCAATTTCTCCGGCCAGCTCGCCCAAGTGTTACGGCAGCACACTGGCATCGCTTGCGACAAGCTGGTGGTGAAGTACAACGGCCGCCCCATGGCTGGGCGCCGACTACACGAGACCTTCAAGACAATCATGGACGGCACGGACGAGACCAAGATCGTTCTCCGAAACCCGAACGAGTAACCAGCATGCCTACTGCCACTGCAGACCGAAAGCTCACTGCCAAGGATTTCCAGGTTCCTTTCCCCAATGACTGGTGCCCGGGATGTGGTGATTTTGGCATCCTTAACGCCATCCAGCAGGCCTTCGCCAAACTCGAGTTGGAAGCTCACCAGGTTGCTGTTGTAGGTGGCATCGGATGTTCAGGTAAAGCACCATATTTCTTCCCAACGTATGGGGTGCATACGCTCCACGGTCGTTTATTGCCATTCGCCCATGGGATCAAACTGGCCAACCCTGAGATGACGGTTGTGGGCGTGGGCGGAGATGGCGATGGGCTCGGCATCGGCGCGGGCCACTTCGTTAATTCAGGCCGCCGCAACCTCGACATGACTTACATCCTCTTCAATAACGAGGTGTATGGCCTTACCAAGGGCCAAGCTGCGCCAACCCTTGCCATGGGCCTCCAACCAAAGAGCCTTCCCGAACCCAACATCCAGGGACAACTAAACTCGTTAATGATGGCAATGTCAGTCGGTTTCACCTGGATCGGACGAGGTTACTCATACAACGTAAAAAAAGTTGTTGATCTGGTTGTCGAGGCAATCCGGCATCCAGGTCTATCGTTCCTGGATATCCTGCAACCCTGCCCAACCTACAACAATCTTCACACCAAGGATTGGTATGCTGGCAAGGACCTGAACAGCGGCCAACCTCGCATCTACTGGCTCGACGATACCGACTATGACCCAGTCATTCCTCCGGACGCTGACGAGGCGACCGCACTCGGGAAGATGAACGAATTTCTTTCCAAGGTGCACGAATGGGGAGACGAAATCCCGGCTGGCGTGTTCCTTGACAACCGCGCTACCAGTACTTTTGCGGACCGGATTGAGACCAGAATTGAGAACTACCGGGCCCAGCCACCTAACAAGCGGGTGATCGCGGACGGATCAGGAAAGCCGACTGCCGATCTAAGCAAAATCTTTGACGAAGTGCGGATGACGTAACGGGTCAGGGACCCTCTACAACGGCGAGCACTTTCCTTAGGATTTTTGCGCTCAGTTCACCCACCTCTGTCTCCGCATCAACCGCCACCACGTCGCTTCCGCAAAACTCAAGAAACAATTCCCGGACCCGACGAAGATATTCTGTCCCTTCATAGGAATCTGGAAGCCCACGCGCGGCCCGGATTCGTTCGGCAGACGTCTCCGCAGGCAGGTCAAGAATTAAGGTGAGGTCAGGCTTCGGCGCGAACAATTCATTAGTCTTCTGAAGTTGGTACGTGTTGAGCCCCAATGCTCCCTGGTAAGCCATTGTTGAGAAGTAGTAGCGGTCCATTACTACTACCTTGCCTGCAACCAGCGCCGGGCGAATGTTTTCGTTCACATCTATGCGACGGTCTTCGATGAACAGTCGCGCCTCTTCTTTTGCTGAAATGGTGCGGCCGTCGCGAAATTGTTGCCTCAACTTATCGCCAAACACAGAATCGCCAGGTTCTCGAAACACGACCGAGTCAAAGCCACGATCCCGCAGTTGATCATTCAGCAGGCTAGCCTGGGTAGATTTCCCTGAACCGTCAATACCTTCAAGCGCTACAAGAGTTCCCATAGGGCGGCGATGGTACACTCCGAGCCCAACACCGTAAATCCACCCCGCCCCTCTCTGGAGCACACGTTAGTGTAAGTCCGACGGGAATTCCTTTTCGAATTCCTTTTTGGCCGCGGTCAATATACTTGGGGTCGCCCAGCCACAATAGTCGAAAAGGGGCTCCCGGGTGCGCCTACATCCCAAGATCTTGTACCCTTCTTACAAAACGCCCTTGCAATGGGCCACGTTTTACGTTCTTTTTCAATTTTTCAATCGCCTGATTCCAAGAGTCAATGGCCAAAAACTGGACCGCTGAAGAAGAAGAGCATATCCGGAACAATTTTCCGGCTCAGACGTACGGTGAGCTCGCCGAACATTTCAGCGTCACAACCAAAGCGATGGAATCAAAGATTCGCCGAATGGGGTTAAAGAAGCAGGCAATACTCGCCGAGGCAATAAGACCCCCGGAACCCGCGCCCGTTGTACAGTACGAGAAACCCACTGTTCCCAAAGAACCCACCCCAGAACCAATCGAAAGCATCCATAAATTGGAGCGACGAATCGAAGTGTACGAAGAAACTAAGAAAGAACGCACGGTCAGACTCGAAAAAACTCGTGATGCTGCTGAAGTTGAAAAAGCAAGACGGGAGGAGTCCCGCAAACAGGCACCAGTTGCCCAAGCATTGAAAACATTTGAGGCTGGGGTGAAGAAACTGAATGCCGGCAAAAATTCGGAGGCCGCCAAAGATTTCCAGGCTCTTCTCGATGGTCCACCCACCGACATGGGGCTAGTGTTACGTGCGCGCCAGTATCTGTCGGCGACCATTTCGGCCGAACCGCTGGAGCCAACTCTGAAGACCGCTGAGGAGATGTACAACCACGGTGTTGTGCTTTTCAACAACGGTGATGTCGAGGGCGCCCTTAAGATATTGGGGGTTGCTGCAAAACAGGCACCTAAAGACGATCGGATAATGTACGTGCGTGCGCTAGCTTTAGGAGTCTCAGGTGATGAAGAGGGTGCCACTGAACAGCTTCAAGCAGCCATAAACATCAATGAGACCAATCGTGTCTATGCACACAATGATCCCGATTTCGCGCCGCTTCACGGCAATCCTCGGTTCCAAGAGCTGACGGAACCGCAGGGCGAAGACGACATCGATTGATTTGCTCGCCATGCCGCTGCACGTTCTGATCCTTGCCGCTGGTGAAGGCAAACGGTTACGATCCGCTCAGCCTAAACTGCTGCACTTTTGCAGCGGGCTTCCCCTGATTGTTCACACGGTCCGGGCAGCATGCGAACTCGACGCTGATTCTGTTCACGTTGTTGTCGGGCCTAAGGACGAGGCTTTACGCGCCTCGCTCGCCAACTACCCGGTAGCGTTTGCTGTGCAGGACCAGCCTAGCGGCACTGCAGACGCTGTTGCTGCGGGTTGTGCAGCGCTTGAAAGTTCCAGTGGGACCTTGCTTGTACTCAACGGGGACTGCCCCGGGGTACTATCGTCAACGCTGCGGGCCTTCGTAGCGGCCGCGGTGGATGCCGATGCAACCGTGTTGTCGGTGAGACCGGATGGGCGGAACGACTACGGGCGCCTACTGCGGAACGGTGACGGCAGGTTGGTTGGAATTGTGGAAGCGTCCGACGCCATACCGGACCAAGACACATCGCCAGAGGTTTGCGCGGGTGTTTACTGCTTCGACCTTGAAGTCTTAAGCGGCGCTCTTGGCAAGGTTGACACCGATAACATCCAAAACGAACGTTACTTGACTGGTGTGTTCGCCACCCTGTCCGCCTCTGGGGCCACCATACGTGCAATCCCCCATGGCGACGCCGCTGAATTACATGGGGTTAACTCGCGAGCTGAGCTGGCTCGTGCTGAGGCGTTCTTGCGTCTCCGTAAGCTAACCCGCTTGATGGAATCTGGGGTTACGGTTCGGGATCCCGCGACCACCTATGTCGACGTCGACGTGAGTGTCGGAACGGATTCTGTCTTGTACCCTGGTGCCATCCTTGAAGGGTCTACTGTCATTGGTTCCGGCTGCGTCATTCATTCTAGTGTGCGAGTAACCGACAGCCAGATCGGTAACTACGTAACCATCTTGGATGGCACAATCGTCGAAGAAAGTTCTGTCGAAGCCGAAGCAGCGCTAGGTCCGTATGCCCGGCTACGACCAGGCTCGGAAATCGGCCCCGGTGTCAAGATCGGCAACTTTGTCGAAACTAAAGCGTCACGCCTCGGGGCAGGCAGTAAGGCGGGGCATTTGACCTATCTAGGCGATGCCCATATCGGCGAGAATGTAAACATAGGCGCCGGAACAATCACCTGTAATTACGACGGGGCCAAGAAACACAAGACGGTAATCGACGACGGCGCTTTCATCGGTAGCAACACCGCGCTAGTAGCACCGGTACGGGTTGGCAAGAATGCTTACGTTGCTGCAGGCTCGACAATCACGAAAGATGTACCCGACGGCGACCTTGCCTTAGGGCGTGGTCGCCAAGTCAACAAAGCCGAATGGGCTAAGAAGAAAGACTAAACAGATGTGTGGAATCATCGGCTACGTGGGCAATAAGCCCGCGGTACCGATTCTCGTCAACGGGCTCAAGCAACTGGAATATCGAGGTTATGATTCTGCTGGGCTCGCCGTAGTAAACATGAATGGCTCGCTCGAAGTGCGCCGCGCCGCCGGCAAACTTGAGAACCTGGAAGCGGTGCTTGAGAACAAGCCGCTCGTTGGCTCGTTTGGAGTCGGCCACACGCGCTGGGCGACACACGGTGTGCCCTCTGAGGAAAATGCCCACCCACACCGGGATTCCGAGGGCAAGATTGTCGTGGTGCATAATGGCATCATTGAAAACTACTTGCCTCTGCGTGAGCGTTTAACCGCTTCTGGTCATCAATTCGTCACCGATACTGACACAGAAACAATCGTCCATTTAGTCTCCGAGTACTTCGAGGGTGAATTGGAAGGCGCTGTTCGGCGAGCCCTTGAAGACCTCACTGGAATCTACGCCATCGCTGCGATGGCCGTAGACGATCCGCAGAAAATTGTCGCTGCCCGTCAGGGGCCACCTCTCGTTGTCGGACTGGGCAATGGTCAGCATTTCGTTTCCTCGGACGTTACCCCGATCCTTTCTCACTCGCGTAAGGTGATCTTCCTTGACGATGGCCAAGTCGCCACAATTAGCCCTGAAGAAGTAAAGCTTACCGATTTGGCTGGCAACCCCGTAAAGGCCGAGCCTCAGCAGATCACCTGGGATCCGGTAACGGCTCAAAAAGGTGGTTTCCGACATTTCATGCTCAAAGAAATTAATGAGCAGCCAGAGGCGGTGCGCGACAGTTTAGTGGGGCGCCTGGAGCGAGGCGCTGGAACTGTGGACCTCCCGGAGCTGGAGATAGCTGGCAAGACGCTCGATAAAAAAATGGCCGGTTCTTTGTCGAAGTTGTTTCTCCTTGCTTGCGGAACCTCTTGGCATGCTGCTTTGGTTGGGAAATTCTGGATCGAAAGCCTCGCCCAACTTCCAGTAGAGGTCGACTACGGCAGCGAGTTCCGTTATCGGGATCCTTTGGTGCCAGAGAACGCGGTGGCACTATCCATTACGCAATCAGGCGAAACAGCGGACACGCTCGCAGCTATGCGCGAGGCCAAGGAAAAAGGAGCCCCGCTGTGGACAATTTGCAACGTCGTCGGCTCGATGGCGACACGTTTGGCGGATGGAACCATTCACACCCACGCGGGCCCGGAGATAGGCGTGGCTTCGACCAAAGCTTTCACTACCCAGCTTGCTTGTCTCTACCAGCTCGCACTACGGCTGGCACAACTTCGGGGAACACTGACGCTTAATGAAATCCGCGCCCGGGTCGAGGGACTCGCCCACATCCCGACGGCGATTGAACATACACTTCGACAAGAAGCCAAGCTCGTAGAATTGGCACATCGGCTGTCGACCCGGCAAAACTTCCTCTATCTCGGTCGCGGCATGCTTTACCCCATAGCTCTTGAAGGTGCCTTGAAACTAAAAGAGGTCTCCTACATCCACGCGGAAGGGTACCCAGCGGGTGAGATGAAACACGGTCCGATCGCACTAATTGAAAAACGATTGCCGGTTTTGGGCGTCGCGCCAGAGGGGCCCTGGTATGAAAAAATGTTCTCCAACTTACAGGAGGTGCGCACCCGCGAAGGCTACCTGATTGGATTGGTAACAGAGGGCGATACCCGAATCGCGGATATAGCTGACGCTGTTATCGAAGTCCCTGAGTGCGCCCCAGAGCTAGCACCGATTCTATGTTCTGTTCCCCTCCAGCAGCTCGCGTACCACATAGCCGTGCACCGCGGCTGCGATGTAGACCAGCCCCGTAACCTCGCGAAGAGCGTCACGGTGGAGTAAAGGGCAGCTGGCGAATTAAAAAGGCGGAGAAATGGAAATATTGATACCTATCGCCGGAATATTACTTTGCGCAACTATTGTTTTCACAGTTTCTTATTTCAATTATCAAACATCGAAAAGCAAGCACAATGCTCTTGTCGAATTATCGACAAATATTGATGACCCATCTCAATTGGAAGAATTATTTAAAAGTTTAGAAGAAAAAAAAGAGCCATCAGACCCCAGAAGAGGGGGTGTAGTAACTTTCTTCACCGGCATGGGCATATATATTTTCGGAGTGGTTGTAACACAAGGTGGACTAAAAGGAGTTGGGTTATTGGTTGCGGCAATTGGAGCAGGCATTGTAATTGCGGGATATTTGTTTCCTCGTGGCAGAGAAAAGTCTTAATTCCACATTCTGTTCAATTCAGTAACGGTAGAGTAGGCGCGTGAGTGACCCGCCGCCCCCTACCCTGTTCGAGACTACCCCTGGATCTTCACGCGGAGATGCTGCTGCGACCCCCTCTTTTCTCGCGGAATTGAACCCGCAGCAACTTGAGGCAGTGACCTACAGAGGCGGTCATTGTTTGGTCCTTGCCGGCGCTGGTTCTGGTAAGACTCGCGTTCTAACCCATCGCATCGCCTGGCTCGTCGCAGAACGGAACATTGACCCGGGCAAAATCTGCGCTGTTACATTCACCAACAAAGCGGCCGGGGAAATGCGGAGTCGTGTCCGTCGCTTGCTTGGCTCAGAGAAGAGTGAAGTCTGGTTGTCGACGTTTCACGCGATGGGTTTGCGGTTGCTGCGCGAGTGGACGGAGGGGGCTTTTTCGAGCGTCATTGGTGCCTCCAGTTCGCCGCTACGAGACGCTGTTAAGGCAGAAGGGAAGGGCGATGCTTGGCTGCCCCCAAACGATTTTGCGGTCTATAACCACGACGCATCGTTAGCCGTCTGGAAACAATGCCAATCTGTTCTGCGCATCAGCACCCGTGACCACAACCCACGTCGTATGTTCGGTCGTTGTAGTCGCGCTGTCAGCCGCCTCGAGGACCCTGCGTCCTGGGACTCAACCAACCAGGACTATGATCGAAGGATCGCCGGCCGGGTATGGAAACAATACCGTGTGGCGATGCGTGCAGCTGGGGCCGTGGATTTCGATGACCTGCTCGTCCTGCCGTTAAGCCTAATGGCGCAGCATCCACCGCTTCGTGCCCACACTGCTGGCCGTTTCCAGCAACTGCTAATCGATGAATACCAGGACACAAATCGTATCCAATACAGGCTGATTCAGGCATTGCTTGGCAATGACAGCGAATTGATGGTGGTTGGTGACGAAGACCAGTGCATCTACCGCTGGCGCGGTGCCGATCTCAATAATGTGCTCGACTTCCAGAACGATTTCCCCGGGGCCACCGTCGTGCGACTCGAACAAAACTACCGCTCAACCCAACCGATCTTGGCGGCGGCTGGCTCATTGGTTGCCAACAACCGCCAACGGCTCGGTAAGAACTTGTGGACGGAGAGTGAGGGCGGTGAATCTCCAACCTTCGTTCAGTGCGCTACCGATCGCGAGGAAGCCCAGTGGATCGCCCGCAGAATCGGCGAAATGCATTCCGTCAACCTGTCCGATATTGCCATTCTTTACCGTACCCATGCGCAATCACGACAGATCGAAGAGGCTTTCATAGGCAAACGGATTCCCCACCGGGTTGTCGGCGGGCAGCGTTTCTTCGCGCGGCGGGAAGTGCGAGATATGCTTGCCTACTTGCAGCTTCTGGTTCGCGACGACGACGTGGCGTTGCGCCGGGCTATCGCCACACCTTCGCGGGGCATCGGCCCGAAAACGCTAGCAGCACTGGGCAGAGTTACGGCCGGGAGTTCGGCGGCCGCGGCTCTTCGCCAACTAGCCAGCGGCTTGGAACCTGAACACTCTTTCAGGGAAGCTGGTTTCTCTCCTGCCATAGCTGAACGGCTGCTCGCTTTCGGTCGTCTCCTTTCTTCTCTGCGCGACGTGGCAGGCAAGAGCCCAGTGGCCGAACTTGTCCGTATAACCATAAAGAAAAGTGGCTACACAACCGTCTTGGAGCGAGAAGAGAACACTGATGATCGCCTCGGCAACTTGGGTGAACTGGTAGCAGCTGCCAAGGAGATAGCTTCAGAAGCGATAGAAGTCGCCGCAACCAATGAGGCCGATACCGCCAAGTGTGTCGTCGATGAGGTTAACGCTAATGGCGGCGCACCTGAGCAATTTGATGAATTGCGCTCGTTTCTCGACCGTCTCGCCCTCCTCGCTGATGCCGATACGGACCGGAACGACGTCGATGGTGTGCGACTAATGACTTTACACGCCGCGAAGGGCCTAGAGTTTAGTGTTGTGTTCCTAGCCGGTATGGAGGAGGAACTATTTCCCCATGCGACATCTATCGCTGACGGTGGTGTCGAGGAGGAGCGCCGGCTCTGCTACGTCGGTATGACGCGGGCCCGCCAGCGGTTGTTCCTGAGCGCCGCCCGAAGCCGCCGCATTAATGGTCGTGAACGCTGGTTGGAACCCTCCCGCTTCATCAGCGAGATCGACCCAAGACTCATTGTTGTGCGCGATTACCTCAATCCTCGCGCGGCGGGCTCTAAACACTACGTTTCGAACTCGTTCAGTAGCTTAGGAGGCCGAACCAACAAACGGCAACGATCGAAAAATTCCAAGTATGCTCAGCGAACGGTAAAGGGTTCTTCGCCCCATTCCTCAAAGAAAGCGGCAGCAGTCAAATTCACCGGCCCCACGCGACCAGCAATAGCCAATGATCTGGTTGAGGGCAGTGCCGTTGTCCATCCGACTTTTGGGCCCGGGAAAATCACTGCTGCGAGCGGTACAGGTGAAAAGCTCAAGCTGACAGTTCGTTTCAGGAAAGCCGGCGTCAAGACTGTTATCGCAAAATTCGCCAAGTTTAAAGTCCCGGATTAGGGCTGCAACACGCTGGGGCCTCGAAAGGCTTAGTCTTGTCGCTTGGTTGCAGCGGTCCAGCTATGTAGCCGTCTCACGGAGCCGTGCCACTGATACAACGCGGTCACCCTCCCCTAGGCTGATAACTTTGACGCCCTGCGTGTTGCGGCTCTGTACCTTGATGCCCTTTGCACTGGTTCGAATAAGCTTGCCTGCGGATGTGATAACCATCACCTCTCCGTCCTCGGCGACAAGCTTTTGCCCAACCACAGGGCCGTTCCGAGGGCTAGTCTTAATGTCGATGAGACCCTTGCCACCACGGTTTTGTGCGCGGTACTTGCTTACGTCTGTGCGCTTGCCGTAACCATTTTCAGTAACGGTGAGCATGGCACCTGCCTCCCCAACGATGTCGACTCCCACTACCACGTCGCCCTCGGCAAGGCGGATGCCTTTGACACCCCTTGTGTTACGGCCCATTGCCCGACACTGCTTCTCGGGAAACCGGATCGATTTGCCCAAGTAAGTCCCCAAGAAAATATTCTGGTTTCCGTCGGTGAGCTTCACCGACAGCAGTCGGTCACCTTCTTGGATCTTGATCGCAATGATACCTGCGATCGTTGGGCGGGAGAAATCCATGAGCGATGTCTTCTTTACGAGGCCTTGTTCGGTAGAAAACACGAGGAATTGCTTGTCATTGAACTCACTGACCGGCAGGATGGCCGCCACCTTTTCCTCGCGGTCGAGACGCTCTAACAGATTGGCAATAGCCTTGCCGCGCGACGCCGGTCCCGCCTGTGGCACCTGGTAGACCTTGAGCCAATAGGCCTTCCCTTGTTCGGTGAAAACCATAATGTAGGAGTGGGTTGATGCGGTGAACAGATGCTCGACGAAGTCGCCTTCCTTAGTGACCGCCCCAAGGCGGCCCTTGCCGCCGCGACGCTGCTGGCGGTACAGGCTAAGCGGCGTTCGCTTGACGTAACCGATGTGGCTGCACGTCACCACCATGTCTTCCTCGGCTATAAGGTCTTCGGCTGTAAAGTCGATCGCCTCGGCTACAATCTCTGTCCGTCGTTCGTCGGCGTATGTGTCCTTGATATCCACCAGTTCGTCGACAATCAGACCCGAAAGCTTCTCGTCGGAGGCAAGAATCGCTTCGAGTTCCTCGATCAATGCCCTTACTTCCTTGAGTTCGGCCGCTATTTTGCCGCGCTCCAAGGCCGTGAGTCGCTGTAAACGCATGTCGAGAACAGCCTGGGCCTGGATAGCGCTCATTTTGAAACGCTTAATCATCTGGGCCTTGGCAGTTGCCGGGTCTTTTGAGCCGCGGATGAGCTTGATAACTGCATCGAGGTTGTCGAGTGCAATCTCCAAACCTTCCAAAATGTGAGCTCGCGCTTCGGCTTTGTTGAGCTCAAACAATGTGCGGCGTGTAACCACCTCGCGTCGGTGTTTAATGAACGCCTCTAGAAGCTTCTTCAGCGTGCAAACCTTGGGGGTGCCTTCTTCAATCGCCACCATATTGATGCCGAACGACGTCTCCATCTGGGTCTGCTTGTAGAGATTGTTTAGGACGACATCAGGTTCCTCGCCGCTTTTTAGCTCGATAACTACGCGTACACCCTCGCGGCTCGACTCATCACGAATGTCACGCACACCTTCGAGTTTCTTGCTCCTGACCAGATTGGCTATCTGTTCGATAAGCCTGGCTTTGTTGACCTGGTAGGGGACCTCGGTGATGACGACGCAGTCGCCTCTCCGTTTCCTACGTTCGATACTGGCTCGAGCACGGACCCGTATAATCCCCCGCCCGGTTTTATACCCGGCGTTGATGTTGTTGGCCCCGTAGATGATTCCCCCTGTTGGGAAATCTGGCCCGGAAATATGCTCCATCAGCCTGCTGGTGTCGACGTTCGGGTCGTTTATTAGCTCGATTGCTGCGTCACATACCTCCCCGAGATTGTGTGGTGGGATGTTCGTCGCCATACCTACGGCGATTCCAGAAGAGCCATTCACTAGTAAGTTCGGAAATTTGGCCGGCAAGACGGTAGGTTCTTTCAGCGTGCCGTCGTAGTTGTCTCTGAAGTCGACCGTTTCCTTGTCTATGTCCGCAAGCATTTCATGTGCCAGGCGGGTCATGCGAACTTCTGTGTAGCGCATGGCAGCCGGGGGATCACCGTCAAGCGATCCAAAGTTGCCCTGGCCATCAACCAGCGGATTCCGAAGCGAGAAGTCCTGCGCCATTCGCACGAGGGTGTCGTACACGTTCGTCTCACCGTGTGGGTGATACTTACCTATGACGTCACCGCAGATGCGAGCCGACTTCTTATACGCGGTGTTGTAGAAGTTTTTTAGGTCCTGCATCGCGAACAGCGTGCGGCGATGCACAGGTTTCAGACCATCGCGGATGTCAGGTAAAGCGCGCCCGATAATGACGCTCATCGCATAGTCGAGGTAAGACTTCTCTACCTCTTCCTGAAGCGACACCGGGATCTTGTGCTCGATCTCGCCCATTAAATATCTAGGTTCTCCACCTTAGTCGCGTTTTCTTCGATAAACGCGCGTCGGGGTTCGACCTTGTCTCCCATTAATTTGGTAAAGATTTCGCTCGTCTCTGTGTCATCTTCAACTTTTACCTGTAATAAGCGGCGGTGATCCGGGTCCATGGTGGTTTCCCAGAGCTGATCAGGGTTCATCTCCCCGAGACCTTTGTAACGCTGCAGACTGATGCCCTTCTGCGCAGCTTTCATTAAATGATGAAGGAGGTCTTCCTTGCTCAATAACTGAATTTCTTTGTCGCCATTGTTGTAGACAGTAAAGGGAGGCTTATTAAATTCGTCGATCTCCTGGTACAGGGCGAACAGACTGCGATACTCCGCACCGTCTATAAATTCATGGTTGACCAGCACCGTCCCACTAACAGAATTACCGTTCGTCCCGGAGACCACCAATTGGTACAAGCCATCCTCTTCGTTTTTAGTGCGCTCTGTCGCATACCCCTTCTTTTTAAGTGCCTTTTCGATGTCACCGAGACCCTTGACCGTCTCAAACTGCTTTTTGTATCGAAGGCCTTCCTCGCACAAAACTTCAAGTATCTCCGGTTGATAGTTTCGCTTTCGTAGTTTGTCCACGCGCGAGCGATATCGATGAAGTCTCTCCAGGCGGGTCTTGAGGGCACTTCCTCCGATGTTCTTTTTTGACCCCTTGACCTTTACGCTACGCTTCTCAGCTGCCCGGGATACCAGGTACTCGGTCATTTGTTTTTCGTCTGGTAAGTATTTCGCGGACTTGCCAGCCTTAACTCGATACAAAGGAGGTTGAGCAATGTACAAGTAGCCGTCTTCAACGAGCTTTTTCATTTGCCGGTAGAAGAAAGTAAGTAAAAGCGTACGAATATGGCTCCCATCAACGTCAGCGTCCGCCATAAGGATGATCTTGTGATACCGAAGTTTTTCAATATTAAAGTCGTCATCGCCAATGCCGGTACCAAGCGCTGTGATGATCGTACGGATTTCTTCATTTGAAAGCATTTTGTCGAGGCGCGCCTTCTCAACGTTGAGAACTTTGCCGCGTAGAGGAAGCACTGCTTGGTTCTTACGATCACGGCCTTGTTTCGCTGAACCACCAGCAGAGTCACCCTCAACTAGGAAAAGTTCTGCGTGCTCTGGGGATCTTTCTTGACAGTCGGCGAGTTTGCCAGGGAGGGACGCTGAGTCGAGGGCACCTTTTCGCCGTGTTAGATCCCGCGCCTTGCGTGCCGCTTCACGTGCCCGGGCTGCTTCCGTGACTTTGTAGATAATTTTGTTGGTCGCGGAAGGATTTTCTTCAAAAAAAGCTCCGAGGTGCTCATTGACGACCTGTTGTACCAGCCCTTTAACTTCGCTATTTCCCAACTTGGTCTTGGTTTGGCCCTCAAATTGAGGTTCGGGAACTTTTACTGAAATTACTGCCAAGAGACCTTCTCGGCAGTCGTCTGCCCCTATGGAAGTTGTATCTTTCTTTGCCTTGGCCTTTGCGCGCTCAGAAGCGAATGCATTAATCGTCCGTGTTAGCGCCGCACGGAACCCTGTTAAGTGAGTTCCACCCTCCTTGGTGTTGATGTTGTTGGCGTAGGACAACAATGTCTCGCTATAGCTATCGTTGTACTGAAGGGCTACGTCGACTGTTACGCCATCGCGTTCCACCTCAAAACTCACTGGACGATGAAGTGCGGTTTTGTTTTTGTTTAAGTTCTCGACGAACTCAACAATCCCCCCTTTGAAAATGAATTCTTTGCTTTTGTCCGAATCGGAGCGCTCGTCGATGATACTGATGTGTAGACCCTTGTTTAGGAACGCAAGTTCACGTAGTCGACTTGAGAGCGTGTCAAAGCTTGTGTTGATCTGGTCAAAAACCTCAGGGTCGGGCTTGAAATGAACCTTGGTTCCTGTCTTTTTTGTCTTTCCGCTCTTTTTAAGGGCCCCGGTTGGCACGCCACGCTCATATGATTGCGACCAGGTCGCACCATCGCGCCAGATCTTTAGGTGTAACCACTCCGACAGCGCGTTAACCACGGACACACCAACACCATGAAGGCCCCCAGATACCGCGTAAGCGCCTTTGTTGAACTTCCCGCCAGCGTGTAGCACGGTCATGACAACTTCCGCTGCTGGCTTCTTTTCTGTTTTGTGTAAGTCGACTGGTATGCCGCGGCCGTTGTCCTCAACGGTCACCGACTCGTCCATGTGGATAGTGACGGTGATTTCGTCACAATGTCCTGCGAGGGCCTCGTCTACGCTGTTGTCGACGACTTCATAGACGAGGTGATGAAGGCCGTCTGGGCCAGTGGTACCGATGTACATTGCGGGGCGCTTACGAACAGCTTCCAGCCCCTCTAGAACCTCTATTTCATCGGCGCCATAATTGTTAGTGACCTTCTTGGCCGGCGCCCCTTTGGTGACCTTCTTTTTCTTCGCCTTTGAGTCCGCCATACACGTAGACCTGTCCCTGAGAGTCTCCTTGGGGGGCCGGTAGAGTATACCTCTTTAAGGTGTTGTTTTCGAGCCGGATTTCGCGAGACGGGGGAAGTTTAAACCGCTGTAAATAAAGGGTTTAGGAGGCCGGTTGGTCCTAAGAGGGTTAGATCCTCATTGGCATAATTACGCACTTGTATTTGGATGTCTCGCTGCTCTGTTTGTGTGGCTCTAAGAGTCCTTGGCTGGCCGGGTCTTTGAGCCTTAATACCACCTCTTCGCCTTCAACCGCTGTAAGAAAATCGAGTATGTACTGGGCGTTAAAGCAGACCTCTAGTTCGCTTCCTTCGTATTGTACGGCCACGCTTTCTTTGGCTTCGCCGAGCTCTGGGTTGCTTGACGAAACTATTGCTTCCCCGGAGCTTAATGTGAACTTGACTGCTCGAGAGCGCTCGCTGGCAAGTAGGCTGACCCGGCGGATTGCGCCGGCCATGGTTTCTTTGGTGAAAACCACCGCGAGGGGGTTTTCGGGTGGAATAACTTTTTCATAGGACGGGAATTGTCCCTCAATAACTCTGCTGGCCAGTACGCGGTGTCCTACCTTGAAAAAAAGGTGGTTTTTGTCTTGGGAAAACAGCATCTCTTCCCCTTTTCCAAGGTTGCGTAGCTCCGTTAGGGTTTTTTTGGGAACTATTGCTTTTACTTCAGTGGCGCTACTAATAGCCTCCTCCACCATCGCCAACCGGTGGGCGTCGGTGGCAACCATACGAATAGTTTTTGAGTCAATCTCAAGAAGTGCGCCGTTTAGTGCATATCGTGCGTCTTCTTGAGTGACAGCAAAGATTGTTCGGTTAATTAGATCGTTAAAAAGGTCGTGGCTGACCTTTTCCGCTTTTGAAAAATTGCTCTCTGGCACTTCAGGGAAGTCTTTTGGTGCGAGTCCGACGAGACGAAAGAATGAATTAGCACAAGTTATTTCAAGCCAGTTTCCGTCGGTCAGGACAAAGGAAATTTTTTCATCTGTTAACGATCGAACAACCTCAAAGATCTTCTTTGCTGAGACTGTAATCTCGCCTGGTTCCTGAACCTCAGCCTCACAGCCTCCTGTTAGGCTGACTTCCAGGTCGGTGGCTGCCAGTGTTAAGAAATCACCCTCGGCCCGTAGAAGAATGTTTGAAAGAATCGGGATGGTTTTTTTCTTCTCCGCAACCCCTTGTAGGAATTGGAGTTCACCAAGCAAAGCTTCCTGACCCACAACAAAATTCATTCCTACTAACCCTCTATTAAAAGATTTAAAATAGTAGTAGTAGCAGTAGTAGTAGTGTTAATTTTTATCAAAACCTTCTAAACCCTTACAAACAAAAGGCTTTGGGCATTTTAAAACTGTCTATAACTACGTGCAAACCAGTTAAAATCCTAGCCCACACAAGTCCACATTATTAATTAACAGCTTTCCACAACCATGGTTGTGGAACACGGCGGAAATCACTCCAAGGCCTCAAGGAGCGTCTGAACGACCTGGCGGGTACGCTCATCTTTCTCGCAGTCATACTCAACCTTACGAACGGAGTGGATAACAGTACTGTGGTGCTTACCCCCAAAGGCCCGACCAATCTCTGGGAGTGAATGGTTTGTGAGTTTCTTAGAAAGAAACATCGCAATCTGGCGCGGCCGAGTGATTCGTCGAGCATTACTTTTTGTGCGTAAATCACTAGCGCGCAACCCAAAATAATCGGCGACACTTTCTTGAATCGCATCAATCGTTATCAAAGAGACGCGGCTATTAAGCGAGTCACGAAGAACATTGCGCGCCAAATCGATCGTCACCCTCTCGTTAACCAGAGACGAATAAGCAACCAAACGAATTAGCGCCCCCTCCAACTCACGAATATTACTCTTGCTATTAGTGGCAATAAAGAGCATGACTTCGTCAGGGATTACAACGTTCTCAGCGCTAGCCTTCTTATGGAGGATCGCAATCCTTGTTTCAAGATCGGGGGGTTGTATATCAGCCAACAAGCCCCACTCAAAACGTGAGCGCAACCGTTCCTCTAATGTGGGGATTTCCTTTGGGGGCGAGTCACTGGTCAATACAATTTGCCGCTGCGCGTCATATAACGCGTTAAAGGTATGAAAAAACTCTTCTTGTGTACGCTCCTTACCAGCCAGGAACTGGATGTCATCCATTAATAGCACGTCGATATTTCGATACTTCTCACGAAACTCAAAAGTATGGTCATACCGAATTGCGTTTATTAACTCATTCATGAACCGCTCAGACGAAATATATACAAGGCGGAGATCTGGGTTACCTTGTAGGATCTTGTGGCCGATAGCATGCATTAAATGCGTTTTACCGAGACCAACCCCACCATAAAGAAATAGTGGGTTATAGGAACGAGAAGGGCTCCCTGCAACAGCACGTGCCGCGGCGTGAGCTAATTGGTTCGACGTACCAACGACAAAAGTCGAAAATCTATACTTAGAGTTCAATGGGCCAGATACAGGCCCAGACTCTTCGAACGCCGCCCCCCCCCCATCTGTATTTAAGGACTTTCTTCCTGTCGGCCCTAGAGCCCCAACAGACCTCCCTAACGGCTGTGTTACTTGAACTTGAGGAGCCGCAGCAGCAGACGCGGTCGTGAACTCGATAGCCAGTGGGCCACCTGTTAACTCAGACAACGTTTCGCCAATCAAGTCGCTGTAATTATCACGCAGCCAATCTCGGTACACGTCGTTTGGGACCGAAATATGTACCACTGTCTCGTCTTTCCAGGCGAGAGTAGTGGGGCGAAGCCAGGTGTTGAAAGTGTGTGGATCGAGACGAGTCTCAAGCCGCGAAAGTACCGATTTCCAAAGGTCCATTTCTTACCGCAAAATCCTAGTCAGTAAAGGTATTAACGGGAGCGTCCAATACGGTTCACAAAACATTAGAGGCACCGAAAAAAACGTTTTTCACAGCGCCATCCACAACTGTGGAAAACTCAAAAAACGCTTATTTCAAAGGTATATACACTACGCCATAAGAAATAAAATATGGGAGACGAAGAGCAATTTGCCGGAGAGCGCCCGGAATATAACATGGCCCTAAGAAGCGCGCAACGTTAGACGTGAAACTCCCTAGAAACACAAATTTAAAGCGAAAAGATAAATAAACAAACCAAAAGAATAGATGGGAAAATATACATATTTAGGACGATTAAAAGAACCTCCTAAGGTGAAAAATGCAAGTAAATTTCTATCTAAGTAGCCACCCTGTTTTATTTGGCTTGACGGCTTAACCAAAAGCGGGGTAATTTTGGAGTTTGCGCGTGGACATTAAGCGTGTCCGAGCCTTGATAGTCGCTCAAAATTCGCCGGCGTAGGCCCTGCTGTGGGACCATTCTCTTGGCGACCAGGCAAATTACCCGAAGAGTTTTACGATGAAAAGAACGTTCCAGCCGAACAATCGGCGACGCAGGAAAGTGCACGGGTTTCGTGCGCGAAAGAATACGCGCGGAGGACGCGCCATTCTTCGTCGTCGTCGCCGTAAGGGTCGCAAACGCCTAGCACCCTCCTGATTGGCTCATACACGGCGACGAACCGTACCCATTGAAGCCCCAAGGCCTACCCTCTGACCATCGTGTCCGCAAACGGCGAGACTTCGAGAGGGCCTACGAGGAGGGCAAGAAAGTCGTGACTTCTGAATTCGCACTTTTCGCGCGCGCGAATGGATTGGTGCATAGCCGAATTGGGATCACGACTACACGAAAACTTGGAACAGCTGTGACACGTAACCGGGCTAGGCGGTTGGTGCGAGAGGCGTATCGAAGACATCGAAACCAAATCCCCACCGGGCTTGATTTCGTGTTTGTAGTTCGGCCCCCATTGTTGGATCACAAGCCGTCAGAACTAGCCTCGATACTTATGGCAGCGGTTCAGCAGGCCTCACAGGAGACGAAGACGGCGTGATGTCAAACATCGTGATAGCGTTAATTCGACTCTATCAGCTGGCTTTGGCGCCAATTTTTGGCGGCGCCTGCCGCTACGATCCTTCATGCTCGGCGTACGCGGTGGAAGCAATTGACCGGTATGGTGCGTGGGCCGGTGGCAAGCTTGCTACGAGGCGCCTGCTACGTTGCCATCCCTTCGGGGCCGCCGGCCATGATCCGGTGCCAGAGCCCCACAAAGGAGGTCATGGTCGTGCCTGATGACCAAGGCCCCAACATGGAAATGCGGGCATTTATCGCCGTCGTACTGTCGCTCGGCGTCATGGTGGGCTATCAGTATCTTTTCGCCCCAGTCCCTCTTCAACCAGGACCTAGGGAGGTCGTCGAAGCTGAATCTCCGGAACCTCTTAATCTCTCTGAAATTGAAGTACCAGCGGCGGTTTCGGGTGATGAAGAAACAAAAGAAACAACCGATATAACCTCCCCGGCAATTGTTTCGGGAGACCGAGCAATGCAGGTAACACTCGAGACTGAGCGCTACCGAATGCTACTGGACAACCGCGGCGGTTTGATTACCAGCGTGGAGCTCATTGGGTTCGATGCTGACTTCGGAGGCCCACTAGAGCTTGTCGTCAACCAGCCAGGTTTGGCTCCTACAGGGTTGTTGACCTTAACGACACCAGAGTCACCAGATACTGCAAGTGCGCCCAACCAAGCTCAGTACCGGATGACAATCGACGGATTCGAACCAAATTCATTGGTGCGCGCAGAGAAACCAGTGACAGTCAGATGGCAATGGGTCGATCCTAACGGGTGGAGTGTTGACAAACAGCTCACGGTGAACCCAAGCGGCTACCTTTCAGACTTGACGATTAACGTCGAGAGTCCAACCGACACTCCCATGTTCATAATGCTCGGACCCGGCCTTGAGATGCAGGCTGACAATGGCCGGACAGGGATTTACTTGATGTCAGGAGCAGTCCTTTTCGATGGGACAGAGATCGAACATCTTACAGACGCTGACCTTGAGGCGCCCGACGTTCGTCTAATAAATCTTGCGTGGGGCGGGATTCAGAGCCCTTATTTTGCGGCTTTGTTTGTTCCAGAGGCGCCCGTGTCAGTTTACATCGCGTCGGTACCAGCGGCCGAACCAATCGTGAATCAGGCTGCTACCGAAGAAGGAGTAGAGCAAACGGGTGGCCCCGGGACCCGGGCCATGTTTGGGGTCGAACTACAAAACGGGAATCCTATTAGCACTCCTTTGTACATCGGGCCGAAAGATTACAGCTTGCTTATTGCGGAAGGCCACGGCCTTGAGCGTGCGGTTGACTATGGGTTTTTCAGGGTTCTGGCGCGACCTGTCGCTGTCACACTCGAGAAACTTTACGAGGTTACTGGCAATTACGGTCTCGCTATCATCCTCGCTACCTTCGGGGTTCGATTAATCTTTTTCCCGCTCAGCCAGAAGTCAATGAAGTCGATGCGGAAGATGCAACAGCTCCAGCCCCAGATGAACGCAATCCGTGCCAAGTTTAAGGGCGTAAAGGATGCACAGAAACGCCAGGAGATGAACGTCCAGGTAATGCAGCTGTACAAAG
>PCAP01000012.1 GCA_002731215.1 Acidobacteriota bacterium
GGCCTCTGGGCTTGAGGGTTTTGAATCGCCGCGCAGCAGGATCACGTCTGGCAATGTGTTGTAAAAGTAATCGCCAAGAATGACAAACAACATCGCCGGTGCAATGAACTGCAGCACATACTTAAAGAATATCGGTACCTTGATGTCGGCAGCTTTATTGATCTCGTCCCAGGCGCGGTGGATGCCAAACACCCAGGTGAACAGCACGATCTCGATGGTAGCTAGAATGACTAGTCCGAATGTGCCGGCCCAGAAATCAAACTCGTTCATGAAATGGGGCATGATGAAGATCACCGGCTGCACAAGAAGGAAGACGGTGAGCCCAAGGATGATTGCGGCTTTTCGACGGGACATTTTTAGCTCGTCTTGAAGAAAGGCCATTAGGGGCTGCCCCATTGCCAATGAGGAAGTGATTCCGGCGATGAACAGGAGGCCGAACCACAGCGTGCCGAAGAGCTGGCCGGCGGGAAGCTGTTGGAACAACACGGGCATGACGGCAAACGCCAGGTCAAACGAGTTAGCAGCGAGTTCTTGGGTCCGTTCAACCCCAAAGAAGACCACCGCTGCTGGAATTGCCAGTGTGCCGCCGAGGACCACCTCAGCGAATTCGTTGGTTGATGCCGTCGCCAGGCCGGTTAGCGCGATGTCGTCGTTCTCCGACAGGTAGGACGAATAGCACTGGATCGTGCCCATCCCGAGGCTGAGCGTGAAGAAAATCTGACCTGCCGCCGCCAGCCACGTCGCCGAGTCACTAATCTGGCTGAAGTCTGGGTTCCATATGAATCCGAGGCCTTTGCTGACACTGAACTCCGGTTGCGCCGGGTCCGGGGTGCCCAGAAGTAACACACGGACAACTAGGATGACGGCGAAGAGAAAGAGCGCCGGAAGTGCGTACCGGGCTACCAACTCGATTCCTCCGGAGACGCCACGCGACAGGATATACACATTGAGAACCATCGTGATTATGAAGAACACGTAGGCCCAGGCGATGCCACTGAAATACTCGTTCGTAGCCAGACCTTGATAGCCGGAGAGAAAGTCTTTAGTGCTATCAAGCTCGGCGTTGCCCCAGTAACGTCCCGTTGCCGTAAAGAGTGAATATCCGAGAGACCAGGATTCCACATATGTGTAGTAGACCATCACGGTTAGTGGCATAAACAGGCCTAGAGCGCCAATGTATTTGGCCATCGGACTGTCCCACAGCCTCTCGAACATTCCCGGGCTCGAGTGGTGGCCGTAACCACCGCCGTAGCGGCCGATTGCCCACTCCATCCACATTAGCGGGATCCCCAAGAGAAGGAACGAAATGAAATAGGGGATCATGAAGGCGCCGCCGCCATTTTGTGCGGCTTGTACCGGAAAACGCAGGAAATTTCCTAAGCCCACCGCGTTGCCTGCCATGGCGAGAACAAGCCCCACTCTTGTGGCCCACTTCTCTTGTTCGCTCATAGCCCTTCCACGAAAAACTTTTGGAAGCCAACCAGCCGACACTCACTTCCATGCTGCGCCAGCATCGTTACGAAAGAATCGGATGCTATCATAGGCTTAAATGCCTGCTTCCGGATGATGCGCTGTTGCACCGGGAACGGGAGTAGCTGGTAAGCTTTCAGCGTACCGGGTGCGACTCATTTCCGGTGCTCTGGCGGCCCGCGATCGCTGGCCGCCGCGACGTCTTCAAGAGGTGGGCTCGTAGCTCAGTCGGTAGAGCGCCAGACTGAAAATCTGGGCGTCGGTGGTTCGATTCCGCCCGAGCCCACCTTTTCATTTAGTAAGGAGTACTCTGATGGCGGTTCGTAAACAGCTAACAGTGAGCTGGCAAAACAGAGCGGGTGAGTTAGCCAATGTTTGCCGCGTCCTGTCAGACGTTGGAATCAATATCGAAGCGCTCGCGACGGCTGAAGCGGGAGAGTATGGTGCCGTACGTCTTGTGGTCGACGATGTCGGTATGGCACGCCAGGTCTTCCATAAAGCTCAGGTGGCGCATACAACAATCGATGTGTTCGTTATAGAGCTCCCGAATAGGGCAGGGTCTTTAGCTGATATAGCCGGGAGGCTTTCAGAGGAGAAGATCAACATCGAGTATTTTTACTCAGCGGTGGCGCCAGGAGTTGAACGGGCTTTGGGCGTGTTTAAGGTTTCCGATCCATGGCGTGCTGACGAGATCACTAACATGATGGAAGCTAATGACTGACCAAACTCGCATCGTTACATCAACTGAAATATCCGGTATTCCTATGGCGCGTCGGGGAAAGGTTCGCGACGTATACGACCTAAATGATGAACTTCTTATCGTTGCCACGGACCGGGTGTCGGCTTTTGACGTCGTTTTGCCAAACGGTATTCCTCACAAGGGCACTGTACTTACGCAAATTTCACGGTTCTGGTTCGAACGAATGAACGTCTGTCCGAATCACTTAATCAGCACTGACGTCGCCGATTTTCCAGAGTACCTGCAAGAGTACGCCGACATGTTGGCTGGACGTGCGATGCTGGTGCGTCGAGCCGACCGGGTTGATATAGAGTGCGTGGTTCGTGGATATTTGATCGGGTCGGGATGGAAGGACTACCAAGCTACTGGTGCAGTTTGTGGTATCGATTTGCCTGCCGATATGCTCCTTGCTGGCCGCTTGGAAGAACCTATCTTCACGCCGGCGAGTAAGGCTGATGATGGTCATGACGAAAATATTTCATTCGATACCATGGTTGACATGGTCGGTGCCGATACGGCTGAGCGGCTGCGTGAGTTGTCACTACAGATCTATATTGAGGCGCGTGCCTTCGCGGAAGAACGCAACATTATTATCGCGGACACCAAGTTTGAATTTGGGTTCATCGATGGTGAACTGTCACTTATCGATGAAATTCTGACCCCTGACTCGTCCCGGTTCTGGCCGGCTGACCAGTACGAGAGTGGTGTGAGTCCACCCTCATACGATAAACAATTTGTTCGGGATTGGTTGAGTGACCTCGGTTGGGACAAGAATCCGCCTGGACCGGAGCTTCCTCAAGCTGTGGTTGAGGCGACAGCGGCCAAGTATCTTGAGGCCTACGAGCAGTTAACAGGTGCCCCATTGCTAGGTACGTAGGCTTCTGAAGAATAAAGGGAACACGGATCTGCACGGAAGGCTAGAAGAACTCGTTGGAGAGATGGTTGCCGGTGGAATCCGTATGGATGAGGCTGTGCGCGAACTTGAGGCCCATTTTCTCCGGCAAATCCTCGAAGAGCATAAGGGTAACCAAAGCAAAGCCGCGAAAATGCTTGGCATTCATCGCAACACAATGCGTAACAAGATGCGGCGATGTGGGCTCGCTTGACCATTGCGACCAGATATCTACGGGTTCATCAAGTTGACGCTCTAAAGGGCCATTGTTACCCTTAGCACTCCTGCCATTGGAGTGCTAAGACGGTACTAGGCGTCCGACTTCCGCCCCGGTGGTATTCCCCCAATGATAACAAGTAAGAAGTAGCGCCCTTCTGTTTACTGCGAGGGCCCCTAACAAGACTCACGTAGCATCAAGGAGCAAATCAATGGCAGCAAGCAAGAATTCAGGTGTAAAGGTACGTCCGCTCGGTAATCGTGTCCTGGTGCGACGCCTTGAGCCGACCGAAGAGGTACATGGTGGGATCATCATTCCAGATACAGCTAAAGAAAAGCCAATGGAGGCGGAAGTTGTCGCCATAGGCGAAGGAACGCGGCTCGACGATGGGTCCCGGGCACCTTTTGAAGTCTCGGTAGGTGACACGGTCCTGATTGGCAAGTATGCCGGTACTGAAATCAAGTTCGATGGCGAGGAATACCAGATTCTCAAGGAAGACGAGATTCTCGGCATCGTTGGCTGATCGAAATGGAGACAGTCGTCCACGGGCGGCTGATATACGGAGGTAACAAATGGCAAAACTAATTACCTATGACGAGGACTCGAGGCGCGAAATCCAGCGTGGTGTCAACAAACTTGCCGATGCGGTCAAGATAACGCTGGGTCCCAAGGGCCGTAACGTGATCCTTGAGAAAAAATTTGGCGCTCCGCAAATAACAAAAGACGGTGTGACCGTCGCCAAGGAACTTGACCTTGAGAGTCCCACTGAGGACCTTGGTGCGCAGCTTGTCAAAGAAGTTGCTAGCAAGACCTCGGACGTGGCTGGCGACGGGACGACAACAGCTACAGTCTTGGCTCAGGCAATTTACAACCAAGGTGTCAAGCAGGTTACTGCAGGGCACAATCCGATGGCGATTAAACGCGGTATTGAAGCGGCCGTAGGCGCAGCGATTGTGGAAATCCGTAGTTTTTCCCAAGCGGTCGAAGGTGATGCTATCGCTCAGGTCGGTACTATTTCGGCTAACAGTGACGAAACCATCGGTGGAATTATCGCCGAGGCGATGGACAAAGTCGGCAAAGATGGGGTCATAACAGTTGAGGAGGCTTCCGGCCTGGAGACGAGTCTCGACGTTGTCGAGGGAATGCAATTTGATCGTGGATACTTGTCACCTTACTTCGTCACTGATCCTGAGCGAATGGAAACCGTTCTAGAAGATCCTCTTATCCTCATTCATGAGAAGAAGATTTCTTCAATGAGGGACTTGCTTCCATTGCTCGAACAGGTCTCGCGTTTGGGTAAGCCGGTACTAATTGTTGCAGAAGATGTCGAAGGTGAAGCTCTGGCTACGTTAGTCGTCAATAAGCTTCGGGGCACTCTTCAGGCTGCTGCGGTGAAGGCGCCGGGATTTGGCGAGCGTCGCAAAGCTATGCTTGAGGACATTGCCATTCTGACTGGTGGTACATCGATTAGTGAAGACATCGGAGTGAAACTCGAGAATATTAAGGCAGAGGATCTTGGTAGCGCCAAGAAGGTGATTATCACCAAGGATGAAACTACGATAATCGAGGGTTCCGGCCAGGGCTCTGATATCGAAGGGCGCGTTGCTCAGATTCGTCAACAGATCAGCAATACGACATCCGACTATGACCGCGAGAAGCTGCAAGAGCGGCTCGCAAAGTTAGTTGGAGGTGTTGCAGTGATCAACGTTGGTGCTGCCACTGAGACTGAGATGAAGGAGAAGAAGGCTCGTGTCGAAGATGCCATGCACGCGACTAAAGCAGCTGTCGAAGAGGGCATAGTTCCGGGTGGTGGTGTCGCATTGCTACGTGCACAGTCTGCGGTTGCTGCGGTCGAGGTGGAAGGAGATGCGCAAGTAGGTGTTGGCATAGTGCAACGTGCAATGGAGGAACCTTTGCGTCAGATCCTGGTAAATGCTGGCGCCGCCAGTCCTGATCTCATCATTGAGCAGGTTCGTACGGAGGAAAAAGCTTCACATGGTTTCAACGCCCAAACAATGGAGCACGCCGATTTAGTCAAGGCTGGTGTTGTCGATCCGACAAAGGTTGTTTGCCATGCGTTGCAGAATGCGGCGTCGGTGTCCGGATTACTGCTAACGACCGAAGCGCTTGTCTCGGAACTCCCGGACGAGGACGAACCCTCGATGCCGGGTGGGGGTGACTTCTAGAGTCGGGCAAGATCCAATATTCGTAGGATTTGTCGCTGCGTATTTTCGCCTGGTGTTTCGGAGGGTCCGAGGGTGGTGATCATCCTCGGGCCTTCGTGCTACGATCAGGCACTCCCCGCTTGACGGCCGATCTCCGGCCGCGCGTGATTCGCATCAAACTTCCCTGTAACAAGGAGATCGGGAACCCATGAAAGCAACGAATTGGATTGTTAGCGGGTTAGCCCTAGCAATAGTCTTGAACGTTGGTGTTGCGTTGCCGGCGCATGCACAATTGGCCGCTGGCCCGAAGATCGCCGTGATTAACGGTGACCGCGTCTTGATGGAGTCCAGCATCGGCCTCCAGGTGCAACAGGAGGCTCAGACGGCCGCAACCGACTGGGATAATCGTGTACGTGAAAAGCAAGTGGAAATCGACACACTCATGGCGCAGGCTGAGCAACAGCAATTGACGCTTACCCAGGAGGCCATGGCTCGAATCCAGAGCAGCGTCGAGCAGGCACAAGTCGACCTGCAGCGCCTCCGAGATGATGCGCAACGTGCATTGAACCGCATGGCGGAACAGGCACAGGCGCGGATCAACGAGCGCTTAGTTCCAGCGGTTGAGCAGCTTGCAGCCGAGGCTGGCTATGATCTGATACTCGATACTAGGATGCAGGGAATCTTATATTTTGCATCTGCTATCGATGAGACTGATCGCTACATCGCGTTGGTCAATACCAATAATCTGCCACCGCAACAGGAGAGTCGCCGTTAGGCGAATGACATTCCGATCCACGAGGCAGGGGAACCGCTGCCGGGCACTCCGGTGCATACGGTGGAGGAAAGTCGGGACTCCACGGGTCGCGTGCTGGGTAACGCCCAGTGGGGGAAACTCCAGGCAAGTGCCACAGAAAAAATACCGCCGTTCGTAAAGGTAGCCGTTCGCGGCCGCTGAACGGTAAGGGTGGAACGGTGGGGTAAGAGCCCACCAGTGCTGGCGGCGACGCCGGTAGCTCGGTAAACCCCACGTGGAGCAAGGCCAAACAAGGGAATTCGGGGAGACCCGCCCCGTTCCTGGGTAGGCCGCATGAGGTGACGGGTAACCGTCGCCCCAGATGCATGGTTCCCACCCCGGTTCGCCGGGGCAACAGGATCCCGCTTACTCGCCTCGTGGACCGGACATCTTTTTAGCGGAGGAGCTACGGTCGCCGTATTTCCGTGGTTGCTAGCCTTGTTCAGTCGGGCTCTAGAAGGGGATGTCGTCGTCGGTTACGCCAGAGTCGGTCGGGCTGGGGCCCGCGGGCTGTGCGTCACTGGAGGGACCAACTGGTGCATTCCCCCCGCCACCATAGTCGCCATCACCTCGGCTACCAAGCATCTGCATATTCTGGGCGACAATCTCCGTGGTATACCGAGTATTGCCATCGCGATCGTCCCATTTGCGGGTTTGGATGCGTCCTTCTATGTATACCTGTCTTCCCTTTTGAAGGTATTGGTTGCAGATTTCAGCCAGCCGCGCCCAGGCGACGATATTGTGCCACTCTGTGCGTTCATTAGTCTCGCCGTCTTTCGACCAACTATCGGTCGTTGCCAAGGAGAAATTAGCTACGGCGGTGCCGTTCTGCGTGTAGCGAATCTCCGGGTCCTTGCCTAGGTTGCCTATCAAGATCACCTTATTAACGCCCCGTGCCATTCCATGCCTCTCTTCGCTGTTTTCGTATTGGGCTAACTGATTCCGCCCGGGGTATGCCAGTCGAACACTTGTCTCTATGTACCACAAGAGAGGGAAAGGCACACGCCATTCGTTTCAAGCCAACAAAATATTTACAAACCAAACTCGCGGAATGTTTCAGGGTACCTGGCAGGCGACCGGTAATGATTGGCTGAGGCGGTCAAGTTGCATACAGCCGATCAACGCGGCATCAGTTCCTGCATGCGTTGCAATTAGGTCCCGAAGTTCACGAATAGCAGTGTCATGCTCACCGAGAGCGATGGCTTCGAGTGCGGCGCTCAAGGTGGCATCGGAAACTTTTACACTGGCCGGATAGTTTTGTTTGACCTTAAGAAAACGATTCCGAGCATCAATATGGAGGCCTTGAGCCGAAAGTGACTCAGCAATCCAATAGAGTGCGTCTGGGGCACGTGAGGACGTTGAGTGGCGTGCTAGAAACTCCTCAAATCCACTGACCGCGACAACGAATTGACCCGCTGTGTAGTCGGCGTAAGCACGATTAAACAGCCCCTCCTCTTCGTCGCCGTAGCTAGAGAAGTCTCCCGTTGACGTTGGCTGTTCTCCGGCAGTTGCTGACAACCCTGAAGGCTTCGGTGGGGCAAAAAAGTCGTATAGAAGAAGGCGTCCTTTTGATGGTAACGCCACTTCGGTTGATTGCGACTGGGCGAGTGCGGTAGTTAATTGCTTGACCTGCTCGCGCAGGGCCGATACTTGCGCCTCTAAGGCGCGAAGTTCCGCACCTTCACCGGCTTGTTGAACGCGTATAGGATCGAGTGCTGCCTCGAGCTCGGTTTGCAAACTGGCGACGTGACTGATGAGGTTTTGCTGATTTTCTTGTAGGTCAGAGACTTGGGCTTCAAGGGTATTGGAGCGATTCTCGGACTCCGTAACCCGTTTCTGCATAGAAGCGCATGCAGACGCCGAAAAAACGAAGACCAGCAAAGTGATCAACCTGAGCGTGGGAGGCTGCTGGCGTCTATTCAAGGCCTCGCTGGGGTGTTCCGGAGGAGAAGTGTTGTTGGGGGCGGGTCCGCCCAATTATGGTGTGAACCCGCCCTCAATATTGCGTTTAGCGATCGTTGCTGTCGATGGCTTGAAACTGTGCTCGGCGATTCTGTGCCCACGCTGCCTCGTTGCTTTCGGTCGCTGCGGGGTTTTCTTCGCCGTAGGAGATAATGTCAATGCGGCTGGCCGGGACACCAAGCGACACGAGATACTGCATGGTCGCACTGGCACGACGTTCGCCGAGAGCCATGTTGTACTCGCGCGTTCCGCGCTCGTCACAATGACCGGCAACCACCAGACGGAAATGGTCATTATCTCGCAGGAATTGCGCGTTGGCCTGGAGCTTGGCCCGCTGGTCGGCACGGACCTCTGATTCATCATAGTCGAAGTAGATTGTCTGCAGTATTCCTTCTTCGTTGATCTGGCCGATCGTAAGGACGTCTACTACAGGCTCAGCTTCTTCGAATTCCCTAGCCGGTGGTGGTGGCGGGGGTGGTGGTGGTGGTGGTGGCTCTTCAACTGGTGGTGGCGGGGGTGGCTCCACAACCGGCGGCACCTCTTTCGCACACGCCGCCAGCGTGCCAACCGCGACCATCAGAACGACGAGGCCAGTGAGTTTTAGGAGAGCTTTCATTAACTTTTTCCTCCGTTTGGTGAGCAGGTCCCGCTCATCTCCCACCCCAAGAGGGGCTCTGGTTAGCGCCTTCTCTAGTCAATTGCCGCAGCCGCGAGCCATCCAGCCCAACCGCAAAAATATGGTTCTGGTTGCCTTGCGCTGCTTCAAAAACGATCTGTCTTCCATCGGGCGACCAATTCGGAGAATCGGCTCGCCCATAACCGCGTGTCACTGGGACACTACGGCCTGTACTGAGAGAGTATACAAAAACTTGAAACCTATTACCCCCTTCTGATGCTGCATAGGCTATCAGATCGGAAAGCTGAGGGTTGGGGTTCCAAGTCGGAGAATCGATTTGAGTACCTTCGACCGGTAACCGCCGGACGTTAATACCGTCGATACTCATCTTGTAGAGATGCTGTCCTCCACCGCGTGTCGAGATAAAAGCTATCTCTCGACCGTTGGGAGAAAACGTCGGCGATGTGTCAATTTCCGAGTTGTTTGTGATTCGCTGCAAGTCGCTACCGTCAGATTTCGAAATGTAGATCTCGGAATTCCCGGTTTTGGTGCCGTCCTTTGTGGACGAGAACACCAGTCGGCTGCCGTCTGGCGACCAGTCGGGACTGCTATCCTGCCCATTGGTTCGGATGATTACAGGCGGAATCCCACCACCCTTGTTGAGCATGGCGATATCAACGTTGGGAATACCATCGTGTGAACGGTAGGAAACATACGCGATTTGGTCTCCATTCGGGGAGAAAGCGGGGTTCAAAGCGAACCCACCATCGTTAGTGATACGTTGGTCACCATAGCCATCGTAATCCATTAGATGAATCTCTTTAGGACCCCGACGGTTGGAGACGTAGGCTATTCGTGTTGAGGCGGCCCCGTATTGGCCCGTGAAGTAGAACACGGCCTCGTCGTTGAACTCATGGGCAATTCGACGCAATTGCGAGTTCGAGATAATTGCTGCGGTTACGGGTATCTCCTGGTAATAACGCTTGCCTATGATCTGTTGCCCGCTGGCAACATCATAGAGTCGGAATTCAACAATCAGGTCGTCATCTTGGCGGCGAACAAAGCCTCGGATTAATGCCTCGGCATCGGTTTGGCGCCAGGCCGTGAAGTCTGGGGACCCGTCACCGGAGACTATGTCTGGGTAGAACTTAGAATCGACCAGATCGAACACCATCGAGTAGTCCAAATCGTTCCATAGGACCTGGCGAAGCATGTTGGCTTCGCCTTCAGCCCCCGAGATTATGGAGAATGTCGGTACAGCGAGGGTGATGGGATTTACTGCCCGGTTTCTGAGTTCTATATAGATGTCCTCGCCTTGTTGATTCTGCGTTATTGGTACTTGGACGAGGGAAGTGTCGCTAGGCATGGAAGCCAGCGCAGCAAAAAAGATAATGGGCAAACGAAGTTGCAAGTTCATGGACTTCTCACTGTCGGAAACCCAGGTTTATTCCGAGAGTATTGCCCCGGTACCCTTGTGGTAGTGGTGGGAAGGGTTGCCCAGCCAATATAGCCCGGACGGCAGCGTCATCGTAGCGGCGGTTACCACTACTTGGGCGAGTTTCAGGGTCGATTATGATTTCCCCATTGCGTCCCACCCGGAAGTGTACGATCGCTAAAATCTCAAGAGAACCAGGAGGCCGGGATGGAGGGTCCCATCTGCTTGCTATGTTAGCGAGCACCCGGTTGATCCAAAACTGCAGAAGGGTTTGGTCTTGCTGACTCACTGTTCCAGTGTCGTTGGTTAGAGACAGCCCAACCTGGCCTCGCTGTGCTTGTTGGGTAACTTCTTGAGGTTCGGAGGAAGTTGCTACCTTGCGTGTTGCCTTCTGTGGTGCGCGGCGGCGCTCTTCTTCTTCAAGACGACGGCGCTCTTCTTCTTCAAGACGACGTCGTGTTGCTTCCTCAGCGGCCCGGCGCCGGGCTTCAAGTTCTTCCTGGCGCCGTCTTTCTTCTTCGCGACGGCGGGCTTCTTCTTCCTCTTCTTGACGTCGCTGAGCTTCGAGGTCCTCAGGAACATCCTCTGGGGGAGGAGGTTCGATTTCTTCAAGCGTGGGAGCCTCCTCAGGCTCCGACGGCACAAGGTCCTCAGCCTGAGTATCAGGTGGGGGGAGGACAGGTTCGGGCTGTGGGGTTAACTCGACGAGGTTTACCGGTGTGAATTCGAACAGGACGGGTTTAGGGATCAGAAAAGGAGCAAGCAGAATTAAGAGGGTGGCACCGGTGTGTAGTGCCGCCGATGTGATTATGGCCGACCGGAAACGAAGCACAGCATTTTGTCGACCCTCAAGAATCGCGTAAACATGATCGGTATGTAGTGCGCCGGCAGAGTTCATCTTATCGCTGGTTGGGTGGCGCCGGTGTCGTAACCAGATTCACGTTATCAAGACCGGCAGACTTGATTGCGTCCATTACCTCCATAATCCGACCGTAGTTGGTTGCGATATCGCCCTGGAGATAAACGGACTGCCCGAGCTCGATAAAAGGAATTAATCGCTGTTCCAGATCTTGGAGGTCAAGGGAGTCTTCGATTTCGTTCATGTAGATGTCACCGTTTCCATCGACGGTCACAAACACATTCCCGCTTGGCAGCTTGCTCATGGGCTGTGTCTGCGGAAGGTCGACGCTCGCACCTTGAACGAGCATTGGCGCAGTGATCATGAAAATTATGAGGAGAACGAGGGAAACGTCGACCAGAGGCGTGATATTGATTTCAGCAAGCCCGTCTTCGTCGTCGTGGAACCATCCGAATTCCATGATGCGTTAGGCCTCGGTGGAAAAATTCCGCTCGATAAGGGCGAGGAATTCGAGCCCAAAGTCCTCCATTTGGGCCACAAACCCACGAATCTGTGTTTGCAGATAGTTGTATGCAACCACTGCGGGAATGGCTGCTGCAAGGCCGGCCGCAGTTGTCGTTAGTGCCGCGCTGATGCCAGGCGCTACAACGGCAATATCTGGGCTGCCATAACTGCCTATAGCGGAGAACGAAACCATAATTCCCCAGACCGTTCCGAAGAGGCCGATAAATGGACAGACGGCAGCTGTGGTTGCCAGAAACATCATTAAACGTTGCAACCGAGCCCGTTCAGCACGTGCCGCACGTTGTAGGCCACGTTCTAACGGAGGTAGCAGGATTGAGGTTTGTTCGCCAACGTTTTTCTGTGCGGAGAGTTCTGCGTGGCCGGCAAGAAACATGCCCGACAGGGGAGTGGTTTCCAATTCTTCAGCGGCTGACTTGGCCTGCGAGAATTTCGAGGAATTCCGGAAAGTCTCAAGAAACTCGCTCGATTCCCGTTGAGCTTTCCGGAAAAGCATTATGCGGTCAATAATGATCGCCCAAGAAACGACCGAAAAGATGGCCAAGACGAACAGCAGAAACCAGGCCATCGACCCGGCGCCCCTTACCAGGTCGATCATCCCGTCTCCCGCCTGCAACACGAGCGAAGCGTCCAAATTCCGGACTCGATTAGTATGATAATGGGAAATCGCGAAGGATTCGCTTGAATGCCACGTGGCGAGCTGCTCGAAGCAACTGCAAGTGCGGATACGCACTTGCCACCACCCGACATTAAAATTATCACGCTCGCCACCAGTCCGTATAGGACTGGGCATAACAGGAATCACTTTATAGGCGGCCCATTTGTTTTGGACTGGGAGCATTGGATACGAGAATGCTCCACTATTTGTTGCCCAGCTTAGTTAGGGGAGAGAGCAAGTTGAATGGCTAACGCGTATGCTTTGGACTTGGAAGTAACTGAGGCAATCCGCCAACATGGGCGCGGGACGGAGGCACTTGTGACGAGGGCGCTACGGATGACGGAAACGACAGACTATGCCTAAGGCTCGAATTGGTGTAATTGGGGGTAGCGGACTCTACAAAATGGACGGGCTTACCGACCGCGAGGAAGTAAATGTCTCGACCCCGTTTGGAGATCCATCTGATGTGTTCATTCTTGGAACGTTAGAAGGAAGACAGGTCTGTTTTTTGTCACGTCATGGGCGTGGGCATCGCTACAGTCCCTCAGAGGTTCCGTTTCAGGCCAACGTATACGGAATGAAGAGCCTTGGAGTCGACGCCATACTTTCGGCTAGTGCGGTTGGGAGTCTGCGTGAAGATATTGAGCCGCTGCATGTCGTTATCCCGGACCAGTTTTTCGATCGTACACGGGGCCGCCTTGCCACATTCTTTGGTAACGGTGTTGTTGCCCATGTGGCATTTGCAGACCCGTTGTGTCCCGAGTTGCGTTCAGCTCTTGCTAGCGCCGCTGAGTCAGCTGGCTGTACCCATCACAATGGGGGCTCATATGTTTGTATTGAGGGGCCACAATTCTCGACCCGCGTAGAGAGTGATCTATATCGTTCGTGGGGAATGGACATCATCGGCATGACGAACCTCACAGAGGCAAAGCTTGCTCGGGAAGCTGGTATTTGCTACGCGACCTTGGCGTTGGTGACTGACTATGATTGTTGGCACCCAGCGCACAAGTCGGTGACGACCGAGATGATTATCGCCAACCTTATGCAGAATGTCAGCGTTGCGCAAAACATCGTTAGTAGTGCGGTTACTACATTCCCCGAAGGTCGGGACTGTGGTTGCCGAACAGCGCTTCGCAATGCAGTACTTACCAGTCCTGATGACATACCGACGACGGCCCGTGATCGATTAGCTTTGTTACTCGACCCGATCCTCAGTTCCAGCGGAGAAGAGTAATGAGCATTGTTGTTGTTGGGTCCATGGCTTTCGATACGGTCAAGACACCCTACGGAGAAGTGAAAGATGCCCTCGGAGGCGCGGCGACATACTTTTCACTCGCGGCGTCTTACTTTTGTCCGGCTCGGGTGGTCGCTGTTATCGGAGATGACTTCGGGGAGGAGCATCTCGAATTACTCCGAAGTCACGGTGTCGATACCGCCGGAATCGAACGTGTGGACGGCCCGAGTTTCCGGTGGGGTGGAGAATATTCGTGGAATCTTAATGAGCGTACAACGCTGTTCACTGAACTCAATGTTTTCGAAGGGTTCAGCCCAAAACTATCTCCAGAACTTCGCCAGTCACCGTTTGTTTTTCTTGCAAATATCGACCCTGAGTTGCAGATGTCGGTGCTTAAGCAGGTTGACAACAGGGAACTTGTAGCTTGCGACACGATGAATTTTTGGATTGAAGGCAAACCGGATCAATTACATTCACTACTCGATGATATCGATGTGTTGGTAATAAATGATGACGAAGCACGTCAGCTTGCAGATACCTACAACCTGGTGGAAGCGGCGACAACGATTCATCAGATGGGCCCTAAAGTACTGGTCATCAAGCGGGGCGAACATGGTGTGCTGGCATTTTTCGAAGGTGAGATGTTTCACGCTCCGGGCTACCCACTTAAGTTTGTGGCAGACCCAACTGGTGCTGGTGACACATTTGCGGGGGGGTTCTTTGGTTATCTTGCTAAACATGGCAAACATGGCCCGGAGGAGATTCGTCGGGCAGTCGTTGCCGGGAGTGTTATGGCTTCATTCTGCGTAGAAAAATTCAGCATTGACGGCCTAGTGGACCTTAACGAGAGAGAGATTGCGATGCGGTACCGGGCATTCCAAAAGCTCACAGATTTCGGTGATTTCTGAGCGCCATGCTTTTCGCCATTGATGTGGGCAATACCCAGATTCTCATGGGTGTCTACCAGGGTGAGGAGCTCCGGTTCCATTGGCGTTTGTCGACGGACAGGGCCCGGACGGTCGACGAGTTCGGCATTTTGGCTCGGACTCTCTTCAGCCTTGATGGCCTGGAAGCGAGCGATGTAGAGCGGATGGTGGTTTCCTCCGTTGTGCCGCCACTCGACAGTGTTCTCGAAAGACTCGGCAGCGAGTATTTTGATGTGCCGCCACTATTTGTGACCCCGGACCTGGTGCACGACATGCCGATTTTGTACGAACCGGTTGGGGATGTCGGCTCGGATCGTATTGTTAATGCGGTCGCTGTACGTGAGTTGTATGGCAAACCGGCCATCGTTGTGGATTTTGGAACGGCAACTACCTTTGATGTTATCGACTCTAAGGGTGCCTACTTGGGAGGCACGATTTCACCCGGCATTGGAATTTCTGCAGAGGCTTTAACGTATCGCGCGGCACGATTGCCACGCGTGGATATCGCCCGCCCTGAAGGAATCATCGGCCGTAATACCGTCGGTAGCATGCAGGCCGGCATTTTTTTTGGCTATGTCGACCTGGTCAACGGCATTGTCCGCCGGTTAGGAAAAGAACTAGGAACCGACCCAGTCGTGGTCGCAACGGGTGGTTGGGCGCAGAGTATTTCGGCAGAGTGCCCACGTATACAGCACGTCGACCCTTTGTTGACGTTAACCGGGCTTCGGATCATCGCACATCGTTACGGTTAGCGGCCGACAGTGTTTATCCTGACAAAAAAACGGCGCGGCCGAAGCCGCGCCGTTCAACTTCAGTTAAGTTGCAAGTTAGTTAACCGTTGACCGTATCCTTTAAGGCCTTGCCCGCTGTGAACTTCGGGACATCCTTTGCATCGATCCAGATCGAGGCTCCGGTCTGTGGATTGCGCCCCTGCCGGGCATTGCGATGAGAAACCGAAAACGTACCGAAGCCTACCAGTGTGACTTTGCCTCCATCACTCAGCGTCGACGCAATAGAACCGAGCAGGGAATCTAACGCCGTGGCAGCCGCAGTTTTAGTGACGCCGGCGTCACTCGCCATCTTGTCAATCAAGTCAGCCTTGTTCATTGAGCGGGGTGCCCTCCTGACAGTTGAAAATCATTTCCTTAAGAATTGCCCACGCCGGGTTTATAGCAACGTGGGTCGAACGCGTCAAGCTGCCAGTTTCTGTAAAACTGCGTTGAACGTTTGATTAGGGCGATTTTGTTTCTTGCTGAACAAGTGGTTGGTCCCGGTCGCCGGACCTAATAATCTAGATATGAAATGAAAACTAAGGCCAACTCAGATGTCTTAAAAGTAGTCCGAAGGGCAGTGTCTAAAATCCGTTCGTTCGGGATTGACGGCCCACGTCCAATTGAAGAGCTCGATATTCTTTTCGAGAATGAGACTGAGGTCGATGATGCGTTAGGTCATGCACTGCGTGAAGCAAATCCATCTGACGTCGCTGCAGTTATTCACCTAGTATCGCTCATGAGGCGCTCGGCGATTTTCGACGTGGTTTGCGAGGTAGCATTTACACGCCCGTCAGGACTGGAAGCAAAGAGAGAAGCAGTGGCAGCAATGCGCCGCTGTGACGCTGAGCCGGACCGTGATGCCGTTGAAAAACTAGCCATTATTGACGCACTGGGTACGGATCCGGACAGTGGGACCCTGGCTATGTTCATGGAATGGCCTATGGCTTGGCGCGGCCCAGCCCTTGACGCATGGCTTGCAGTGGCAGGTGACGAGCAACTACCTGCAGCCGAAATCGCCGTAGGTATTGATTCCGATCTGGATGCGAGGCTGTTAGATTGGATCGCGGCCCAAGAAAGTTCCAAAGCGGCCGAAGTTTTGCAGCGATGCTTAGCTAGTTCGGATGACAAGGATCGTATTAAGCAAATCAAGAAGGCCTTGTACCGACTTCGGTCTCAGGGTGTCGACGTTACGGGAGCTTCTTCCGGGGAAATTGATGACGCGCCGTTTTCGATGGCGATTGGGGCAGAGTCACTTGAAGAGGCCCGTGCCTACGTCACCAGTATCGATGGACGGGGAGCGCGCCTTGTGTGCGTAATATGGCGCGTACCGAATGGCGGCTCGCGTTTGCTCCAAGCTGTGATTGACGATACTTGCGGGATCAAAGAGGCGGAAGTTGCAAAGGTGACACGGAAGGGCTTTCGCGAACACGTCGAACAGATTAAGGCAAACCCCACGGTGATGCTTAGTCAGATTTCCATCGAAAGCGCTGGTGCCATTCTTGCGGATGCTGCCCAGAAAACGGTTTCCATGGGTAGCGATTTGCCAACGGGCTTTTGGACATGGGCGGAAGTGGCTGGTGTGGAGCCGGCTGAAGGGGGCCCAGCCGAGATTTACAATCATCTTGCAGCAACAGAAGTTAGCGCCGATTCGGCACTGATCGAAGAGTCAATGACTCTTTTAAGGGAAACTTACTTCCAGTCCTGGGCGTTGGAAGGTGCGCATATTGATTCGGCGGCGGAGGAGATTTGCCAGGCAGAAAGTAGTGTTTTGATGATCTCTGACGAACAGCGCCGTGACCGTATGCAGGACGCCATTCGTGCCGCTGTCGAAGAATCTTTCGACGACGGTACTCGAGAAGTCTATCGAGGTCGGTTGGAAGTTATGGCTGGCATGCTCTGGGATCGGGGCCAATCTGAAGAAGCGCGGCAAGTTCTCGCCGCAGCGATTGGATTGACGGAGATTAAAGACCTTTTTCGGGGGCATGCATTTGCACGGGCTGTTGCACACCGCGGTGTCTGGCTAGCCTATCAAGATAAACAGCGCGAGTTGCAAGCTGAACAACAACGGTCGGGAATCGTTCAGCCATGAGTTCGCTTCTTCGGCTTGCTAGCATTGAAACGCCCTTGGTTTTCTTGTTGATATTGAGCGGCGCTAGCTGCGCCAATTCGGACTCGCTTCCACTTGATGCCGCACGTAGTGCTGTCCGAGATGGTGATTTTGCTCGAGCAGTTGGGTTTTACCAGACGTACCTAGAGGACCAACCTGATGACTATGAGGTCCTTAAGGAGTACACGTTTACGTTGGGGGAACGTTGGGCTTACGATGGTGGAGATCGTGGTCCAATCATCCGGAATCTTGAACGACTCTACGAGCTTCGGCCTTCCGAGGAGGATGTGCAGGGGTTGCTTTCATTGATGCTAGTACGGGAAGGGCAAGCAGGGTCAGAAGCGGGACGTTTCGAGGAATCTGAACAGATCTATCGGCGTGCTATTGCAGTCAATCCGGAGGCTGGTTTAGCGCAGTACAACCTCGGAATGCTCTACGACAAACAGGGCAAAGGCGACCAAGCTTTTGCGCAATACCGTGCAGCGGCGGCGAAGCGGCCACAGATTCCAGACTTGTATTTGCGGTTGGGGGAGGTTTACTTGGGGCGTGGAGACTTTGACCGCGCGATTGTTACGCTGGGTTTAGTCGTGGAACTCAGCGGTGTGTCTACTTATCTACTACCGCAGGCACATTGTGGCATTGCGCGTGCCTATCACAGCAAAGGCATGATGGCAGACGCGGTGAAGGCGGGTGAGCGGGCCGGGGATGAGTGTGAGCTCGGGAGCTAACCCGATCCTACATAAAGACCAATTCGGCCCGTTGCTCGAAGGGTTCGCGGACCACCATGTCGATTGATTCCCACGGACAATAGCGAGCGCAAAGCGTACAGCCGATACAGGTTTCCTTGTCGATAAGAACGTATTTCTCAGCTGGGTTTTCAGATGCTCCCATCAGATCGATACAAACGACGGGACAGAAAACGATGCACGCTTCGCATCCAGTGCAGTCGTCACGACGGACGATGGCGATGTTTGCAGATCTTTTTTTGGGCCTCTTTGTTGCTGTAGCCATAGAAGAAAAGGTATCAGCTCCTCCGCAGGAAGCAAATTGCATCGAGGGGTGGTAATAGACATGTTGTGGCAGCGCTGCGTATACTCGAAAATAGGTACATGCGTGAGAGCTATTTAGCCGGACTGTCGAGATGAATAAGGCGAGTATTCGAAGGCAGAAGCGGTCCACCAGACCGCTACCAGATCCAGATGCTCCTCGGGCCCAACAGTACGATGCCTTGGCGCCTGAGCTAATACGGGAGTATCTTGGGACAGAGGTCGACAAGCGCGACCTTAAGGTCGCGGGCGTGTGGGCGCTGGTGTTTCATTTCTTTCTGTTTTTCATTGTTATTCCAACCGCAAGCGTCGAGCCGATCCCCTTGCGTGATCAAATGGCCACCACGATCGTCAAGCGGTACAAACCTCCGGCGCCGCCCTCACGGCCGAAAAAACGAGTCAAGAAGAAAACTAGTCCGATTCCAATTCCGGACCCCACGCCTGACGATCCAGAGCCAATAGTCGACGAGGAGTCAGAGGTAGAGTTCACCGGGGATCCAGATGCCGAATTTGACGTTGGACTCCCAAACTCCCCCCCCGGGCCCGGGGGCGCCCGTGCAGGAGCGGTTGCCATGGGTAGCGGGGGACTGATCGCACCGATCAAAATGACCGAGGTGCTTCCCGAATACACTCCAGCTGCCACGCGTGCGGGCATCCAAGGGGATGTTTACATAGAGGCTGTGGTGACAGTAGACGGTGCCGTCACGGAGCCTAGGCTCATCCGTGGCTTGCCGGACGACGAACTCAACAAGCGGG
The DNA here is from genome assembly GCA_002731215.1 of Acidobacteriota bacterium. Classification (GTDB taxonomy): domain Bacteria; phylum Acidobacteriota; class UBA890; order UBA890; family UBA890; genus UBA890. Next base: position 19,171 of record PCAP01000012.1, read on the forward strand.
CGTTGGAGGCGGTTGCGAAATGGACGTTCAGGCCAGGTTACAAAGATGGTCAGCCCGTCCCGGTGATTGCTTTGTTCACCGTTACCTACCGCATCCACTAACTGCGATTGGTTGCCCGCCTACGCACATTGTTTGTTGCGGTCATTCTTAGTGCGTATCTCTTCATTTTCGGCCCGCCGGCCTTACTAGTCGCTTGGCTTTTGGGGTCTACCAGGATGGTCTTTGCGCTCGCCGTCCTGGCCGCCCGTTTTGGGTTGTGGGCCACAGGCGTGCGCATTTGCGTGCATGGACTCGACCATCTTGATGACGGCCGGAGTTATCTTTTCATGCCCAATCACACCAGTAATGTCGATCCGCCAGTTGTAGTTGCTGCATTGGGACGCGATGTCAGTATGATGGGCAAGGAATCTCTGTTTCGAATTCCAGTTTTTGGATGGGCGATTCGGTTTGTTGGGTTCGTTCCAATCTCTCGAGAAGACCGTGCCTCGGCAATTGACTCAGTAGATCAAGCTACAAAATTGCTGCAGCAGGGTCTGGATTTCGTTATTTTCCCCGAGGGTACTCGCAGCCGAGATGGAAAAATTCTACCCCTTAAGAAAGGACCGTTTTTCATGGCCCAGCAGGGCGGAGTTCCAGTGGTTCCGGTGCGGGTTCGCGGGACAGAGGATGTCCTGCCGAAAGGTGGAAGCGTCATTCACGCCGGGGTCGTAGATGTTGAGGTATGCCTGCCTATCGAGGTCACTAGCTTAGACGGTAATGACGAATCGGTTCGTGAACAATTGCGTGCTCAAGTGACGAAGGCGCTACAGAGCGATTTGACACATTTCGAAGCCTGCGCTACCCCTCAGTGCAATGAACGATCCTAAAGAGATTCCTGCGGCTCGCGCGAACTTCGAGATGGATGTTGTGAAGATGCAGAGGGCACTCTCTGAGTTTTTACGTGCCGCTGGATTGCCCGAGGCGGCCGAGGGTGAAGCACCGGGTAAGTCTGCTGAGGCATGGGCCAGTGAGCTACTGTCTGGGTATGACCATGATCCAGTCGAAGTTCTCGGTGCGGCATGGCCGGATGAATCGAGTGAATTGGTGGTTGTAAGTGGGATTCCTTTCGTCTCCGTGTGCGCGCACCATCTGTTACCCTTCTACGGTGTGGCTCACGTTGCGTATCTCCCTGGAGGTCAGCTGGTAGGGCTTTCCAGATTGGCCGCTTTGGTGGATTGCTTGGCTAGTCGGTTGCAGATTCAAGAGCAACTGAGTGAACAGGTGTGTGAGGTAGTAATGGACGGAGCGAACGCACGTGGAGCGGCGTGTGCACTGCGTGCATCACATGATTGTGTCGGTGCGCGAAAAGTGCAATACAGCGGCGCTCAAGTCCAAACGTTTGCTTACCGTGGAGCGTTTGTAGACGATCAGATGCTGCGGAATGAATTCTTGCAGTTGGTGCAAGCAAGGGAGAGCCTTGAAGATGAGTGACAAACCTTCGGTGAGTATGACGCCCGAATCAGATGGCTTTGCTGCGCGCTACGATCGGATGGTGGAGCGGTCTGGGGCCTGGGTATTTAAGAGCATTCTTTTGATTGTTGCGCTCGTTGTCGTTGTCGGCCTGATTCTGCAGTCGAGCAGTTAGCATCCGCGGATGCCGGTAGCCGACTACGAATTAGTCCCAGAGAAACTGCGCAAACGCAGCGACCCTGACCAATTTTCTTTTGAGACAACAGCTGACGTTAGCGCTCTAGAAGAAATCATTGGGCAAGAGCGTGCTGTTCGAGCCATCCGTTTCGGTCTGGATATTCAGTCCCCCGGTTACAACGTTTTTGTTGCCGGGCTCTCTGGAACTGGCAAGGGAAGTATTGTCCGACGGTTCTTGGCTAGGCTTTCTAAAGATGAGCCAGTCCCCGACGATGTTCTCTACGTACACAACTTCGAGGACCCAGATTCTCCCCGGGCATTGTTTCTACCTGCCGGGATGGGGCATAGGCTGAGAGATGAAACTGCCGAGCTTGTCGAGGATCTCCACGAACAGGTTCCAAAAGCCTTCGAAGGCAAGGACTATGAGGAACAGCGACGAAATACGGCTGAAAGTCACCAAGAACAAAAGCAAGGGCTACTTGATCAGCTAGAGGGCCTAGCTCGAGAACGTGGTTTTGAACTCAAAAGTACTCCGATGGGCTTCCGGACGGTCCCGATTCGAGATCGCAAGCCCCTAACCCAAGAGGAGTACGAGGCTCTGGAGGAAGGGCCTCGTAGCGAGCTTGATGAACAAATGGAGCAACTTGAAAAGGAAGTACGTGAGGTCTTAGCAGAAGTTAAGGCCGTGGACCAGGCGCTTAAGGAGCAATTGCGAGATCTCAATCAACAGGTGGCTATGACTGTTCTCGGTACTCTGATGGTTGATCTAAAGAGAACCTATGCTGAGCATCCTAGCGTCGGGGCCTATCTGCAGGCGGTACAGAAAGACATAGTTGATAACATTGAGCATTTCCGGGAGACGGAAGAACAGCCAACGCCGATTCCAGGTCTTCGCCTTCCACGGCAAGAGCCGGACTTTTCCCGCTACGAAATCAACGTCGTCGTAGACAACTCGCACACCGAGGGGGCCCCAGTGGTGTTCGAGAGCAACCCGACTTTTACTAACCTCGTCGGCCGGATCGAACGCCGTGCACAGTTCGGTGCCTTGCTGACCGACTTCACGATGATACGTGCTGGTTCGCTGGCCAAAGCAAACGGCGGTTACCTGGTGCTGAACGTCGAGGATATGCTGCGCAACCCTTTTGTCTATGAAGCCTTGAAACGTGCAATTCGTGACCGGGAGATACGCATTGAAGACCTATCGGAGCGCTATGGGGTGTTCGCTACCCAGACACTAAATCCGGAGCCTATTGCACTTGAGACCAAAGTGATTTTGCTCGGCAGCCCGATGTGGTATCAGCTTCTGTATGCATATGACGAAGACTTTGCCAAGACTTTCAAGGTCAAGGCCGACTTTGACCATCAGACGGATCGTGAAGAACACACCATCATGCAGCTCGCCGGTTTTATTTCCCGGTTCGTCGAAGAAGAAGGTCTGAGGCACATGGACCGCACAGCTTTCGCGGCGATCACTGAACAGGCATCTCGCATGGTTGAAGACCAAGAGAAGTTATCCCTTCGTTTCTCGGAACTCACCGATCTAGTGCGGGAGTCGGCATATTGGGCTGAGCAAGACGATGCAGAATTTGTGTCGGCTCGGCACGTCGAACGGGCTGTAGAAGAGCAAAGATTCCGCACCGGCTTGGTGAAAGACCAGGTCCAAGAACTTATTCACCGTGATGTGCTACTGATCGACACTGAAGGAGAGGCGATTGGGCAGGTTAACGGTTTGGCTGTGCACATGCTGGGGCATTCGGCCTTTGGTCGACCGTCTAGGATTACGGCCAACGTCCACCTCGGTCGCGCTGGAGTTGTAAATATCGAACGCCGAGCTGGATTGTCGCACAGCACCCACGACAAGGGTGTTTTGATTCTCTCGGGGTTTCTCGGTGAGCGTTTTGCCCAGGAAAGGCCGATGTCGTTGTCAGCAGCTCTGACATTTGAGCAGTCCTATGGTGAGATCGCCGGAGACTCGGCTTCTTCGGCAGAGCTGTATTGCTTGCTGTCGGCACTTTCTGAGGTGCCAATCAAGCAAGGGATAGCTGTCACAGGGTCAGTCAATCAGAAAGGTGAAATTCAGGCGATTGGAGGCGTGAATTACAAAGTTGAAGGTTTTTTTGATGTCTGCAAACAACGCGGTTTGACGGGGGACCAAGGTGTGATGATCCCAGCCTCTAACATTCAGCATCTTTTGCTGCGTCTAGACGTCGTTGAAGCGGTTGCTAACGGCGACTTTCATGTCTGGGCGGTGAGTCATGTAGACGAAGGTATTGAGGTGCTCACTGGTGTTGCAGCTGGGGCCTCTTCGAAAAATGGTGGTTGGGAAGAAGGCTCTATCAATAGACTTGTTGATGACAGGCTACAGGACTTGGGTAGGCGGCTGCGTGATTGGGGCAAGGCGTCTGACCGGCCCACCGCTGAGATTGTGAGCCCAGTCGCACCAGGAGACCAAGGGCTCCCCGAGCCGCCCAAGCCGCCAGACAGGCCTGAGCGGTAACAAGTCAAAATACCTTTATATTGTAAGTTGCTGATGGCATCGAAGTAGTGTGAGCTACCAGCAAAAGTTCAACACCTGGTGTCGTGCACATTGCCCCAGCAAACGCCCCGCGATAGGCTCTAGCGGGCCGTTAGCTCAGTTGGCAGAGCACCGGCCTTTTAAGCCGGGTGTCGACGGTTCGAGCCCGTCACGGCCCACTCCCGGAGTTCTGCAGTACCTCCCGTCTCTGGTGACCCTGTCGTCCAGCCTGGTCTAGGACGCCGGCCTTTCAAGCCGGTAACACGGGTTCGAATCCCGTCAGGGTCGCCATATACTTAAAGCCACTGTTCTTTGGAAGAGCTTCGGCGAAGGAACTCGCCGGACTAGCTTGGCGAGTGGGCCTGGTCCAGCGTACCCAGGACGGTATGGAGCCGATATTTTGAATGCGCGCCAGTGTCTCTTTAATCGCGCGTACTGGCCAGCCGATCGCCGAAACGGGTGCCGGGCACAGTGATGATTGCTCGACGCTCTGCGCCAACAGAGAGAACACCAACCTCGCAACTGACGAGCTCTGATACCCGTTTGACGTAGTCGCGGCAGGCCTGAGGCAAGTTGGCCCAGTCCTTGATACTAGAGGTTGGTGTTTGCCAGCCGGGCATTTCTTCGATAACAGGAGTTACTTGATCGAGTAACCACGTTTCTGCGGGCATCTCGTCACGATGTTCGTTGCCAATCTGGTAAGCCGTGCAGATCGGGATGCTCTCTAGGCTGTCGAGGACATCGAGCTTGGTTAGCACGAGAGAGTCACACGCATTAACCCGAGCAGAGTAGCGTAGGACAACGGCGTCGAGCGAACCACAGCGACGCGGCCGACCAGTTGTGGCGCCAAACTCATTTCCTTCGGAACGAAGTTGTTCGCCCAGATCATTGTTTAATTCACTCGGGAACGGACCTGAGCCGACCCTAGTGGTGTAGGCCTTAGCAACACCCAAAACGGCATCGATCTGAGTAGGTCCGATCCCGAGACCTGAGCAGACGCCGCCCGCCGTTGCATTCGAAGATGTTACAAAGGGATAAGTGCCGTGGTCGATGTCGAGGTGAGTTCCTTGGGCGCCCTCGATGAGAATTTTTTTGCCGGATTCTATTGCCTGATTCAAGTACAGCGATGTGTCCCCAACGTAGGGCCTCAATCGCTCTCCGTAAGACAAATAGGTCTCGATGATTTCATCAGCGTCGAAGGGAGGGTATTCGTACAGACAGGCGAGCAGTTCGTTTACCACACTAAGGTTGTCGCGCACCTTTTGAGCGAGCACGTCAGGAGAGACGCAATCGACGACTCGGATCCCGGAGCGGGCCATTTTGTCCTCGTAACATGGCCCGATTCCACGACTAGTTGTCCCGATATTCTCATCGCCCCGCCTCATTTCTGAACCGAGTTCCTTCCCGCGGTGGTAAGGCAAGATGATGTGGGCCCGTTCTGAAATAATTAGCCGTCCATCAACCTCGACACCAGCTTCGGCGAGCTCGTCAATTTCTGTGAACAACGCTTCTGGGTCAATGACCACTCCGTTTCCGATGACGCATTTTCGCCCAGGGCGAAGGATTCCAGACGGAATCAGGTGGAGGACATGCTTCTTGTCATCGATGATGACCGTATGGCCAGCGTTGTTGCCACCCTGATAGCGGGCCACGATGTCGAAGTGCTGGGTGAGCCAGTCGACGATCTTGCCTTTGCCTTCATCCCCCCATTGGGTGCCGAGAAGGATTAGATTAGACATGTAGACGAACTCCGCCTATGTCGAGGCTATATGTGCGGGATGCGCTGAGCGATCAATAGCAGATCCTCTGATCGTACCAGCAGCGCTGAAGCTGCGCCAAGCAGTGCGCGTCACAGATGTCTTGGGGACCATGCTACTGTCGTTCTCTATGGCTAACAATGGTTTGGAACATGATGATGTGCTGCACATCGATGGCAGCGCATTGACCCTGGAAGATGTGGAACGGGTGGCGCATCGTCGCATTAGTCGTTGTGAACTTGACGAAAAGGCGCGTGCGGCGATGGAAAGTAGTCGAGGTCGGGTAACTGAGCTTGTCGAGTCTGGTGCGACCGTCTATGGAGTTAATACAGGATTCGGCCACTTTGGCCAGGTTCGAGTTGATAGTAAACAGATCGACCAGCTACAGCTAAATTTGGTGCGTAGCCACGCGGCGGGTGTTGGCTCGCCACTTCCACTCGAGTCAGTTCGGGCCATTATGTTGCTTCGTGCCAACGTTTTAGCTTCTGGTTATTCGGGCGCCCGCGCGGTAGTTGCCGACCAACTTATTGCGTTGTTAAACAAAGATGTTTGCCCGGTAGTGCCACGTCAAGGGAGTGCGGGAGCGAGTGGGGACCTTGCGCCGCTCGCGCACATCGCCTTGGTGTTAATAGGGGAGGGAGAAGCCTGGGTAAACGGTATCCGGGTCGACGGAGCCGAAGCACTCCGTGCGGCGGGACTAGTCCCTCTCGTTCTCGAGGCCAAGGAGGGGCTTGCGTTGCTCAATGGCACCCAAATGATGACAGCAATTGGAGTCCTGGCATGTCGTGAATTTGAGGATCTCTGTGTCGTTGCCGATATGGTCGGCGCGTTGTCTGTTGAAGCACTTGGCGGTCGGACGGATGCCTTCGAGCCTGCTGTTGCCAAGTTGCGACCACATCCCGGGCAAGTCGAAGTTGCACTTCACATGGTGGAGCTACTGGCGGATAGCGAACTCGCCGATCGATATGGTGAAGAACGAGTACAGGATGCCTACTCATTGCGTTGTATTCCTCAGGTGCATGGTGCTGCCCGTGATGTATGCCGAATGGCGCGTCAGATCATCGAGGTGGAAATCAATTCAGTTACCGATAACCCCATTGTGCTTGAAGATGGTCGAATCATTTCAGGGGGCAACTTTCATGGCCAGCCGGTTGCCTACGCCGTTGACATGCTTGCGATTGCTTCTGCGGACCTGGCATCGATGTGTGAGCGCCGTGTGAATCGACTGGTTAACCCAAACCTGTCAGGGTTGCCGGGGTTCCTTGCGGAAGATGGAGGCCTGCAGTCTGGGTTGTTAATTACTCAAACAGCAGCAGCGGCGTTGGTGAGCGAAACTCGGAGTCTGGCGGTGCCAAGCTCCTCTGACAGTATTCCCACTTCTGCTGACCAGGAAGATCATGTCTCAATGGGAGCATGGGGCGCGTGGAAGGCTTGGCAAGCTGTAGCCAATTGTCGACGTGTTATCGCCATTGAAGTGCTATGTGCTTGCGAAGCGTTGGAGTTCCATTCGCCCATATTGGCGGCACCTAATCTGCGTGGCTTCAGGGATCGAGTCCGCGAAATGGTTGAACCCTTGACGGGGGATCGTGTCTTAGCTCCAGACATTGCGCGGATCGAGGCAGCGCTTCTCGAGGGGGATTTGCTGGGGCGGGGACGTGGCTAATGAGGCTCGTGGTGGTTTTGTTGGCATTGTCATTGCCTGGGTGTTCAGAAGGCCAACAAACTGGTGTTCTTGTCAAGAGTGTCATTGATGATCTTGCATCGCAGCGTTATGGAACGGCGACAGCACGCTATAACAGAGATGAAAGCGACATACTGAGCCCCGCTGCAGCTGCGGCATGGCGGCGAGGCCTGGAACACCAGGATGCGACAGTGCGTGAGTGGTCCGTAGACGCACTTGCCCGAATAGGAGACCCAGAGGATCTGCCGCTGATCGTGTCAGCGCTCGACGACCCGTTTCGGAGAGTTCAGGAAACGGCAGCACGTGGCATCGCCGAGATGGACCCAGTCGCTGCCCGGATAGCTTTTATTGAACGTCTAAAGTCGGGAGACCCCATGCAGCAGATGCTTTCGGCTCAGGGTCTTGGAGACCTGGGCGACCCAATCGGTGTTGATGCATTATTGGCTCAGGTTGGCAATTCTGATATCGAAGAAGCGGTCCGGGAGGTGATCGCGCAGTCACTTGCCACTATTTCCGACCCCCGGGCAATCGTGCCATTGGCAACGATCGCTGCGAACACTGCCAATGGTGTTCAATTACGACGGAATGCCGCTGACGCTCTTTCTACATTTGAGCAAGAGGCTGCCACGTCAGCGCTCTTCGAACTCCTGGACAGCGGCGATAGCTACGTGGAGGAAGTCGCGAGACGGACTATTGCAGCCCGTCGCTGAATTCGGATGTTGACATGGCCCGCATTGCTTCCACGGCGGCAGCTGCACGCGCGTGAAGGTTGTCGATCGTTAACCAAAGCCAAGCACCGTGGTGGTCAGGGCGGACGGAAATGGCGTGGAGGCCAGGGGTCCCGGTGACCAGTAACGGACTATCGATCTGCACGCCATCGCCGGTTCCAAGAACAACATTTGCATCAAGTAATGCTGTTGAGACTTCACTGGTATCGACATCGGGAACGTAGAGTGACATTGCCATCCCATGAAACACCGGGGCCTGCACTATCTGTATTGGAGGGGCCACGAAGCTGAGCTTTTCGAGTTCGCTGACCAGCACCTTTTGAGCTTCACCCTGCAAGCAGGCAGTTGGCCAGAGGTCGAAGGCCAACTGGCGCCCGAAGATCGCGTCATCAACTTCCTCAAGGTTTAGCACCGCTATTGATTGTTGTGAGAGTTCCTGAAGTCCAGCTTCTCCTAGGTCTGAAGCAGGGAGGAAGATAGTTGCGGAGACTTGCTCGCCAAGTTTGCCGAGTGCTGCAAGGGTCGTCCCGAGCATCAGGCAAGCGGCCGAGGGAATCACGATGGCACGCTCATCACTTGTAGCCGGCGGAGTGCTCACACCCGGTAGCCAGGTGAAGGCTCTGGGGTCGTCAGACCAAGCCTGAGTGCAATCAATTCCAAGCTTGCCGGAACTGAGAATCGCGTCTAAGGATTCCGTGGCCGTTTTTGGGTCACTACAGAAGCAAATAAGGCTGTGCGTCAGGAGAGCTTCCGACACGGTTTCGGCAAACACACGAGCCTCATCACCATATTCGGTGAGGACGCCGGCCACCTCTTTCAGGTCAAACAAACTAACGGCGTTACGGGGAACACCGGAAGCAGCTAGCTGGTCTTTGACCTCGGCCCCCAGAAGAGAAGATGCTCCTACCAGGGCCAAGCGTAATTTTTCAAGCTGCGATGATTCGGAGGGCACGGTCAGCAGGGGAGGTCAAGGAGTTTTGTCGCTACGATCAATCGTCGCGTGTTCCAAGTCGTCGTGGTAATCAACCGTCCCAACTTTACTCAGGCTGTGTTGGCGGCGACGCAGTTGGTACCAGAGTTTTTCGATGGGACCAGAGGCGAGATAGATGGCCGCCATCAACAAGAGCACAGTTTGCGGTGCGTTAGCAACCAAGGCGAATCCGATTGCGAAAATAGCCACCCGTGGGTACGGATGGCGCGCTCGCAGGTCGATATTCTTGAACGAACGATAACGAACCTTCGATACCATGAGAATCGCAAGCATTACCACCATCGCCACAACTCCATACGATAGTGCTGGAGCAGTGACCCTGGTCGGTGAATAGAAGGCCATTGCAGCAAGCATGGCTGCAGCGGATGGTGCCGGCAGGCCGACGAAGTAACGCCGGTCATGGTTCCCTGTGTGAACCATGAAACGAGCTAGGCGTGCGGCGCTACAGGCAAGAAAGAAAAAAGAAACCATCCAGCCGATCCGTTCTAGGTCGGAGAGTGCCCATGAGAACATCAGTGTGGCTGGGGCTATCCCGAATGTAAGGACGTCGGCAAGCGAGTCGAAGGCTCCCCCGAATGCGCTCTCGCTGTCGGTCATCCTAGCGAGCCGTCCGTCTAAAATATCAGCCACCATCCCAATGCCGATGGCCATTGCCGCTTGTGCGTATTCACCCTGTAGTGTTGCGATTAGGCTGTAGTGCCCACAAAAAAGGTTGCCCACCGTAAATAAGGAAGGTAGGAGAGGGACACCGCGTTTGAGTTTTTGTGTTGTTTTAGGTTTCTCAATCATGGTTGTCTTGCTCTGGTGCCTTGGCAATGACTGTCTTACCCGCTCGAACTGACCCCCCTACGGATACCACAGAAGAGTATCCAGCCGGTAGCCTTAGTTCGGCACGAGAGCCAAATTTAATAAGCGCGATCCGTTCACCTCGCTCGAGATATTTCGGTGGAATGACAAAGGGCACAACTCGACGGGCTAAAGCGCCAGCAATTAATGATAGTTCCACCTTGCCGAGTGGTGACATGATAACCACCCGGTGGCGGGCATTCTTAGAAGCTTGTTCCCGGAAGGCCATAGCATGCCCGCCCGTAATATGTTCCCATTCTATAAGCTGGCCAGCGAGGGGCGACCGAGTAACATGTACATTGAAAACCGATAAGAAAATAGCAATTTCGATGCCATTTTCAGTGGAGCAAACCTCTACTACTTTGCCGTCCGCTGGTGACAGTATGCAACTCGGCGAATCATCTGATTCGCGTTGCGGGTCGCGAAAAAATGCTCCCAATGAGGCTGTAAGCAGCGCGAGAAAAAGTGTCGCCAGCTCGTATCCCGCTGAGGCTGTGGCAGCGGCAACCAAGCCGACCGGGAGAACGTAAGGTAGGGCCTCTGACCGGAGAAGCATAGACCAGCGACCTTACCTTGTTGGGACCTGGTTCGAGGTCAGTGGGTAACGGCGAGCTTTTCGCGTCGATAGTCTCGGATTAAAGTGGCCATCTGATCTTTAAGAACCAACTTGTGTTTTTTAAGCTGGATTTCCTCAATCCACTCTTCCTCGGTAGGGGCGGGCATTTTTGCCAGTTCTTCCAGACGGCACTCAAAACCGGCGTGTTGCCTGACAAGGCCAAGAAATTCGTCGCTCTCGTCAAGCAAGATGTTTCGGATTTCCGGGTCAGCCAGCTCCATCGCAAGGCTCCGATCGTTGCGAGAATTGTGAAATTCTAAATCCGGGTCGGATCCTAGCATCGTTACTAAGACGGCTCAAATTAGATGCACCATCCGGGGCTAGGAGTGCTGGTCACGTAGAGGATTTCGAGGTGGTCGCGCATCGGCTGGCCGTAAATAAACAGGACGAGGAGATGGCCATTGAGACTGGTTTCCACAGGGTTTCCAGGTACGTGCGGCGAGCGAGCCAATCGCCGTTGCCAGAGGAAAGCGATCGCCGGCCACATGGAATGTTCCATGCGAGGCAACCATTGGAGTTCCACTGCCACAAATTAGTGCACGGGGTTCCTTTGCAGAGATGAGTCGTGCGAACTCTTCAGGGTCGCAAACGTTTGGGCCCCAAATTGGTTCTAGCGGCAATGAGAATTTAGAGGGTTCAGGGCCATATAGGGCGCCATAGATTTGGCCACGGCGGGCGTCAATGCATGCTGCGATAACGTCGGATTCGGAACGGGCAATTGTTGCTAGGGCATCGAGAGTACGGACTCCAACAACTGGCAGACCTAGAGGGGCTGCTAGACCAAGACAGGTGGCAATACCAACCCTGATTCCGGTAAATGTTCCGGGTCCCACCGAGGCGGCTAAGCCGTCAAGATCGTCTATTCTAACATTTGATTCGGTAAGGCATTTACCGATCGCCGTTCCCAGCCAAGCATCGGATCGAAGGTCGTTGTCCTGGACTAGCTTTTGGGTTTCAAGCGTGCCGCTCAGCACAGCGACACTTGCCGGAATAGTTGCACAATCGACTGCGAGAATGCGTGGGCGAGAGCTCATAAGGCGTTCATAATACCGTGCTAATCTGGCTCGCATGTGCGCTGCAAAATCGAAGACCCCTATGATGCAGCAGTTTCACCGCATCAAAGCCGACCATTCTGATGCCATCGTTTTCTTTCGACTGGGTGATTTCTACGAGATGTTTTTTAAGGATGCCGAGGTCGCTAGCTCTCTTCTAGATATCACTTTGACGGCGCGCAATCGGGGGAAATCTTCGGAGGCCCCAATGTGTGGGGTGCCGGCTCGTGCTGCAGATAGCTATATTGCACGGCTGCTGGGAGCCGGATTCAAGGTGGCGATTGCTGAGCAGGTCGGTAAATCGACGGGAAAAGGGGCTATGGAACGCGAAGTAGTCCGGGTTATGACCCCGGGCACTTTGGTCGAGGACAATCTCCTTTCCAGTAGCAAGGATAACTATCTTGTTTCTGTGTTTGAAGAAAGCGACTCTGTCGGTATTGCTGCGTTGGAACTTTCGACCGGCGAGTTTGTTGCCGCGCAGTTCGTCGGAGAAGATCGCCAACGGTTGGCATGCGAAGAAGTCTCACGACTCGCGCCGCGGGAGATTTGTGTTCCTGATGGTGCCAAGGTCGAGAATTGGCTTTGCGTGGGGGAAGCCGTGGGCGCAGGTAGAGGCGGGGGCACCTGGAGCGCGTTGCCGGCATGGACATTTGAGCCTTCTCGCGCCCGAGGCCGATTGTGTGAGCATTTTGAAGTTTCATCATTGGTTGGCTATGACCTCGATGATTGTGATCAGGCCGTAGGTGCAGCAGGTTCGTTGCTGGCATACGTAGCGAAAACCCAGAAGGCACCACTACATCACATCCGCTCGCTACGTCGTTATCGAGAGCGGGACTACTTGCAACTCGACTCCACTACACGTCGAACTTTAGAGATTTTTGAGTCGTGGCAGGATCGGACTGTCAAGGGGTCGTTACTTGACGTTCTTGACGAGACTCTCACCGCTATGGGAGGCCGTTGCTTACGAAAATGGCTCCTGCGACCTTTGCGAGATCCCCTGGCGATTAACCGGCGCCTTCGCACTGTTGCGGCAATGCACGCTGCGGCATCAGCTAGGGCTGGAATTCGCGTCTCCCTGGGTAACGTGCGTGACCTTGAACGGTTGACAACCCGGACGACCATGAGAAGTGCAACTCCCCGGGACCTCGCCGCGTTGCGCGATTCGCTTGAGTCGTTGCCGCGAGTACTTGCCCAGCTTAAGGAACTGGACGGTACGCCGATCGTCGATCAACTAATCGCTGAGTTCGATTCCTGTGGTGACATTGCCGCGTTGATTAAAGAGAGACTCGCAGATGAACCTGCGACGGTTGTTTCGGATGGTGGTGTTATCCGAGATGGATTTGACGACGATCTTGATGCGTTGCGAAATGCTAGTGGTGAAGGCAAGGATTTCATCGCGACTCTGCAGGCTCAAGAACGCGATCGCACCGGAATTGGTTCGCTTAAAGTTGGCTTCAACAAAGTGTTCGGCTACTACATTGAAGTATCTAAGGCCAACATGGGAAAGGTGCCTGAAGAGTTCATCCGCAAGCAGACGTTGACCAACGCAGAAAGGTTTATTACCCCCGAGCTGAAGGAATTTGAGCGGACGGTCCTCAGCGCTGAAGAGAGGATTGGTGAACTGGAGGCTCGTTTGTTCGCGGAGCTCCGTGAAGTCGTCAGTGCCGAGGCCTCGCGGTTGCATCGGACGGCGGCATTTGTGGCCACAGTTGATGTTTTGTCCTGTTTGGCTGAAGTTGCGGCTCTGAATGGGTATGTGGAGCCAGTCGTAGACGACGGGCGAGTGCTGGAAATCCATCAGGGTAGGCACCCCGTGGTTGAGATGCTTCAAACTGATGGGCGGTTTGTCCCTAACGATTCCTATATGGACGATGATCTCCATCGTATTCAGTTACTTACTGGTCCTAATATGGGTGGTAAATCCACCTACCTTCGGCAGGTGGCATTGATTACGATCATGGCCCAAATGGGTAGCTTTGTCCCAGCGGAGTCAGCACGCGTTGGAGTCTTCGACCGTATTTTTACGAGGGTAGGAGCAAGTGACAATCTTGCACGCGGAGCTTCTACTTTCCTGGTTGAAATGCAAGAAACGGCCAACATTCTCCACAATGCGACGCCCGCGAGCCTTGTTATTCTCGATGAGGTTGGGCGTGGCACCAGTACTTACGATGGTTTAGCACTCGCATGGGCTGTGGTCGAATATCTTGAACATCAAGAAGAAATTGCGCCGCGGGCATTGTTTGCTACCCACTACCATGAGCTGACTAGCCTAGAGGGTGTCTTGCCAAGCCTTCGCAATCTTAATGTTGCGGCGCAAGAGCATGGTGACGGTGTCGTGTTTTTGCACCGCGTCGAACCGGGCGCAGCGGACCGTTCTTACGGCATTCATGTTGGTCGCCTTGCTGGTTTGCCTCGGGAGGTAGTCGAACGTGCTGGTGAAATTCTTTGCACGCTCGAGACACCCGATGCGTTGGCTCCGTCTGGCCCAACCTTGACCCGGGGCAGAGGAGGGCAGATAGATCCGCACCCTGTTCCAGAGCATCCTCTCGTTGGTGAATTGAGGGAACGACTGGTTGATGAATTGACACCACTGGAGGCGCTAAATTTGGTATCGAAATGGAAGGCGAAGTGGGGAAGCGGCGAAATCGACGGGGATTGAGCCCCAGTGACAAATGTTTCGCTATCCTTCTAGAGAAGATTGCCAGCGGTAAAAGGCCAAGCCTCCGACGATGATTAATAACGCCATGGTTAGGCTTGCCAATGTGCCATTAGCTTGGACTGTTGCGATAATCTGTTCCCCATAGCGTGCTGCCAAAAAAGCTTCGAGGCCGAAACGAATAACACGACCCGTACCGACACCTACGATAACGCTGGGTAGTGGTTGTCGAAGATACCCTGCGGCCAGTACAACCATTTTGAAGGGAAACGGGGCTGGCATGAGCGCTGACCCAAGAAGTGCCAGTGCACCGTGTTTCTTTAAAAAACTCTCTGCCCAAGCAGTGCGTTTTCCTTGACTCTTCGTGGCACGGCGGCCACTTCGTGCTAAGCCATATACGATCATCACCCCAGTGGTTGAACCGATCACTGCCGCTGCTCCGTAGCTAGCAGCGTTATGAGGTGATAGCGCAGCGGCGCCCATCACCGCTAAGTCGATAAAGGCTGGCATTGGAATGAAGGATGAATCTATAGCCGATAACAGCAGGATTCCCCACATTCCATAAGGAAGAAGGACTTCTTGAAACCAAGCGGCAAAGGATTCCATATAAAGGTTCGTGCAGGGAAGCTTCCGGCGCGCCAAGCTACCATCAGGGTATGAGTCACGCAATCGAGCCAAATCTGGTGATTGGATTGTCCTCTGGAACTTCGATGGACGGGATTGATGCAGCCTTGGTCCAACTGGACCATTTGTCTGTTCCGGCATCGATCGAACTTATTGCCTTCGAAACGTATGCATACAAGCGATCTTTGACTGAAAAGTTGAGAGCGGCACCAAAGAAAGCTCTCCCTGCGGACCTGGCGGTGATGGACGTGATGGTTGGAGAGGAGTTTGCTCTTGCGGCGTTGAAGTTGCTCGAAATGGCTGGAGTGGAGGCCTGTAAGATTGCTGCGATTGGCTCGCACGGGCAAACAATCATTCATCTTCCGGGACAGAAAACCTGTGCTAGCCAGGCCATTCACGCTAGCTTGCAGATCGGGCAGCCGGCGGTCATAGCTGAGCGTACTGGCATTATGACCGTGGCGGATTTCCGCACCCGTGACCTAGCCTCGGGTGGGCAAGGTGCTCCCCTGGTGCCGTTGCTCGATCACAGACTCTATGCGCACCGAACTATTGGCCGGGTAGCATTGAATGTTGGTGGAATCGCTAACGTTACAGGGTTGCCGCCATCTTCCGATCTTAGTGGTGTACTTGCGTTCGACACTGGGCCTGGAAATGTTTTACTCGATGCAGCTGCAAGGCATCGTGGCATCGAAGCTGGCTGCGATGTTGACGGCAAGTTAGCGTTGTCTGGCCAACCACAGGAAGACGTCCTCGATGAGTTGCTTGCAAACCCGTTTTTTCAGCGGAAGCCACCGAAATCAGCCGATACAATGGACTTTCTCAACGATAGAACTACGGCGTTATTTGGTCGCACGGAGTCAATTAGCGACGCTGATCTACTGTCCACTCTAACGGAATTCACAGCGTCCACTGTGGCCACCGGTATCGCCCGCTTCCTAGCCGTAAGGCAGCCTGTTGACGAGGTTTTGATCTCGGGTGGTGGGGCGTATAACCATGCGCTCCGTGGGCGGTTGAGCGAGTTGTTATCAACGGCCCAGTTGCGAGATGCTGGTGAAGTGGCGTCTGTGCCGGGTGATGCGAAAGAAGCTGTGGCATTCGCGATTCTTGCTGCCGAGACTCTCGCTGGACGCCCCGGGAACGTTCCAACGGCTACCGGTGCCTCTGGACCGCGAGTTCTGGGTACAATTGTTCCCGGGTTATAATTCCTGTTCCTTCTTAAGTGTCGGCCAGTATGGAGATGTACAAATGGCAGGGCTCAATGCATCGGCGAAAATATGGCACAACGGGGAGCTGATCCCTTGGGATGATGCCCACATACATGTTTGCTCACACGTGGTGCACTACGCATCGGCGGTCTTTGAAGGGATTCGCTGCTATAACACTCAGAGCGGTCCCGCCGTCTTTCGTTTGGACGAGCACGTCAAACGGTTATGTCGGTCGGCACGTATATACCGCATGCCAATCGAAATTGGAGCCGATGGGCTTCAGGAAGCTTGCCTTGAAACCATCCGGGCGAATCAGTTGAAATCTTGCTACATTCGGCCAATTGTTTTCCGTGGTTACGAGTCGCTGGGTGTGGATCCGACGTCTTGCCCGATCGAGGTCTATGTCGCCGTCTTTGAGTTTGATAAGTACCTTGGGGACGAGGCCCTTGAGCAGGGCGTCGACGTTATGGTGTCTTCGTGGAATCGAGTCGCTACTAATACACTGCCCGGAATTGCCAAGGCTGCTGCGAACTACATGAATGCTGCGCTGATCAAGATGGAAGCTGTACAGAATGGCTACGTCGAGGGCATCGCGCTCGATGCCCGAGGTTATGTATCGGAGGGTAGCGGCGAGAATGTATTCATCGTCCAGGACAACAAAATCATTACGCCACCAATAGCTGCGTCGGTACTGCCTGGGATCACACGTGACGTTGTAATGGTGTTAGCAAAAGAGCTTGGCTACATGGTCTCGGAGACTGACATCCCACGCGAGAATCTCTATACGGCCGACGAAGTTTTTTTTACTGGCACAGCTGTTGAGGTAACTCCGGTTCGTTCGATTGATAAGATCGCAGTGGGCACGGGTCAACGAGGCCCGATTACAGCACAAATACAGGAAGCGTTTTTTCAGTACGTCGAAGGGCGTGTTGAAGATCGCCATGGGTGGTTGACGCCTGTTTACGCGGAGGACCGTACCGTCGACATACCTCCTGTCGTTCCTGTGGGTGCCTAGTTAGGCAGTTTGCCCATGGTCTCGGAGGCGTAGAGCCTGTCTCGAAGGGGTTTCTTGGCACCACAGCAAAGGATCGACTCGCTGCAGTGGGCGATAGTGTCAATATTTCGGCCGGATCGAATTTTGGACCGAGGTATGTCGACGTAACCTTAGAGCTCGGCAAGTTGTGCGGTCCCCGTCCAACTACCGGTGCAGGGATTACAGGCTAGGTGGTTAGGTCTCAGAATTCTGTGACTGCGGACGCGCTGGCGATGCTGACTCGCAGAGATTACAGCCGTGCTGGTCTTCGGGCCAAACTTCGCGCGAAGCATCACTTGTCTGATGACATTGAAGACGCTATTGATAAGTGCACCGAGTGGGGCTATCTAGATGACCAACGGTTTGGTCGTAGCCGGTTAGAATCTCGCCTGAAAAGACGGCCGACTGGGCGGTCAGATGCGCTGCGAGACTTGCAGCGCCAAGGATTGACCGAGACAATGAGCAAAGTGGTCGCCGATGAGGTATTTGAGCAACTCGGAGGGGAGCGAGGAGTCCTCAACGATGCTTTTGATCGGTGGGTTGCGCGACAAGGATCGCCCGAGAATCTCGCGGGTGCAAAGCGTTGCTTTGATCACCTCATGCGACGTTCCTTTCCGCGGTACCTGGTATTGGAAAAGTTGTCCATCTGGCTTGAAGATTTCACCAGCTGACGTGGCAGCGGACTCAACTAGGAGTCCATGGGATGACACAGCTGAATGACAAGGAATTCATGCAGCAACCGTCTGGCAAGTCATCTATAGAAGTCCGGAAGCGCTTCCTTGAATATTTCGAGGAACGTGGCCATGCCATTGTGAGTTCGAGCAGTCTGATACCCCGGGACGATCCGACGTTGTTGTTCACGAATGCCGGGATGAATCAGTTCAAAGAAGTTTTCCTCGGCCACGACAAACGTAGCCACGATCGATCGGTGACATCTCAGAAATGTATGCGTGTCGCGGGCAAACATAACGACTTGGAGAACGTTGGACCATCTGGGTCTCATCACACGTTTTTCGAGATGCTTGGCAATTTCTCTTTTGGAGACTACTTCAAATCTGATGCCATAAAGATGGCTTGGGAGTTGTTGACCGAGGGTTACCGTCTCCCTGAAGAGCGCCTCTGGGCGAGTGTGTACGAAGAGGATGACGAAGCCTTTGGCCTTTGGAAAAGCATCGTCGGTTTGCCCGAACACCGTATTTTGCGGCTTGGGGCAAAGGACAACTACTGGTCGATGGGTGAGACTGGGCCGTGTGGTCCATGCTCGGAGATTCACTTCGACTATGGTGTTGGTGATTTTGCGTGGCCATTGAAGGGAACCTACATCGAACCGAAAAACATCGATCTTGATGATGAACGGTTTGTTGAGCTCTGGAACTTGGTTTTCATGCAGTTCAATACTGATGGGAGGGGCATAATCGAGCCGTTGCCGGCCCCGAACATCGATACTGGCGCTGGTCTTGAGCGCTTGACGGCTGTTGTTCAAGGTGTCCGAAGCAACTACGAAACTGACTTGTTTCTTCCGCTAATAACTTCAGTTGCCGAGCGGGCTGGCCACCCTTATGGTGTCGATGAAGCCAGCGACATAGCACTTAGAGTCATTGCTGATCACTCCCGGGCTACTGCTTTTCTGCTCGCCGACGGCGTTAGTCCCGCCAACGAAGGGCGGGGCTACGTATTGCGTCGTTTGATTCGTCGCGCAACAAGATTCGGGATGAAATTGGGTTTTGATTCGGCGTTCTTCAATCGCTCGGCAGGCGATGTGGTCGAGCTCATGGGTGACGTCTATCCTGAATTACGGCAGGCTGGAGAGCTTG
Source organism: Acidobacteriota bacterium (assembly GCA_002731215.1). GTDB lineage: Bacteria > Acidobacteriota > UBA890 > UBA890 > UBA890 > UBA890. The sequence goes on from PCAP01000012.1 coordinate 38,315, forward strand.
TCGCCCGAGTAACAACGGCGGAGGAAGATCGTTTTTTCAAGGCCTTGGCGGCAGGCACTCGCGTTTTTGAAGATGTTGTAGAGGAGGTGCGCGCTTCCGGCGGGAACTGCATCCCGGGAGATGAAGCCTTCCGCCTGTATGACACATATGGCTTGCCCGTTGAGTTGGCGCGCGAATTTGCCTCGGATGTTGGTATGAAAATCGATGAACGTGAATTCGAGGAGGCTATGGAAGGTCAGCGGAGCCGAGCTCGTGCTGCTTGGAAAGGCGGAAGCGAAGCGGCCGCAGCCCAAACGCTTGTGGCCAAATTATCCGAGCAGGGTATTGAAAAGACAATTTTCACTGGCTACGTAGAGTTTGGGCAGCAAAGCGGGGAAATTATTGGCTTGCTGCATGAGAACGTGCCAATTGAGAAACTTGAGGGCGGTTGCACGGGGGCCATGATTGTTGACGTTACGCCGTTCTATGGGGAGTCGGGGGGCCAGGTTGGTGATCGGGGAAAGGCCCGGACTGACAATGGCCACGCCCTGGTTAGTGATACACAACGGCTGCCAGGTGGTCTAGTTCTTCATTCCGTAAAAGTTGAAAGTGGAGAATTGTCTATTGGTGACAAAGTAATGCTCGCAATTGATACTGAATGGCGTGTCAATACGGCTCGCAATCACACGGCAACCCACTTGCTACACGCGGCTCTGCGCGACCGGCTCGGTGAACACGTTCGGCAATCAGGATCGATGGTGGCGCCTGATCATCTTCGGTTTGACTTTAGTCACTTTGCGCCGGTTGATGCTGGGCAACTCACTGAGCTCGAACGCGATGTAAACGAAGTGATCCGTGCTGATATCACAATGGAAGTTAGCGAGATGACCCACCGAGAGGCAATTGATCAAGGTGCTTTAGCGTTCTTTGGTGACAAATATGGCGATGTTGTTCGTGTCGTTAATGTGCCGGGTATCTCAACAGAGCTGTGTGGTGGAACACACGTGGCGCGAACCGGCGAGATCGGCACCTTCATGATTATTAAGGAGGAAAGTGTTGCGGCTGGAACACGCCGTATAGAGGCAATTACGGGTGCCGCAGCGGTGGAGTGCCTTCAACAACAGCGCAGTAGGCTTCGTCAGGTCACAGCTAGTCTGAAGACTAGCGAAGAAGACGCCCTCGATTCTGTTGACAGAGTTTTGCTGCGTCTCAAGGAGGTTGAACGGGGCAACGAAGAGTTGCGAATGAGGTTGGCCTCACGTGAAGCTTCTACTGATCTAGAAGATTATGAAGTTGAGGTTAAGGGAATTAAATTGTTGCGCCGCGAGGTTGAAGATCTCGACGCAGGTGGTCTGCGCAGTCTTGCCGATTCGATGAAGAAAGAAATTGGTTCAGGGATTGTCGTGCTTGGAACACGCAATGATGATGGGGCACAAATCGTGGTTGGAGTAACCGCAGACTTGTCGAGGCGTATCAAGGCGGGCGATATTGTGAGTTCGCTTGCGAAGCTGGTTGGTGGCGGTGGTGGTGGCAAGGCAGAGATGGCGCAGGCCGGTGGTCCAGACGGTTCGAACCTGTCCCGGATGTTCGAAACTTCGACCAGCATTATCGAGAAACTCCTGGGTTAGTCGGGATCACTGCTGATAAGTCTTGCGTGTAGCCTTGGACCGGATCCACACTGGCAGGAAACTCCAGCAGGAGGGGGATGTTCCATAATCTCTGATGCATTGCACCGACCCGCCCGTGGTCGGTATACTTTAGGGGCTTCGGGGCGAAGCTAGGCTGGGTTTTAATAGGGAGGCACGTCGGGAGACGTGTCGTCGTGATCCTAACGAACCGACATCTTGTACCGCTAATCGTTGCGGCAGTTCTGTCGGTCGCCGCCCCTTCTAATGCGTTGCCTGTGTCCCCTCAGGAACTCTTCGCGCGGGCAGAGGCTCTCTATCGGCAGCTTGAGATCGTGGATCCATCTGGGCGGGCTTCTACCTGGAAATGGGTAGTTGATGCGTTCAGCGATGTGGCCCTCCGTTATCCGAAAAGCCCGCTCGCCTCTGAGGCATTGTGGCGTGTTTCTGGCATTTATGGCCGCAGAGCACTGGCCGGTGATGAAGCAGCTGCTATTTATCAGCGTGAGATTTACCGTGATCTCGTGCAGCGATACTCAGCTAGCCCGCATGCACCCGAGGCACTGCTGCGCTTGGCGATGGATGCGGAGGTGGAAGAGGGGCCACGTGCTGCATCACTTTACTCCCGGCTACTGCAGCGGTATCCGAGTAGCCCGCAGGCTAAGGTGGCGCGGAACCGAATGAACGAGTTGGTACTTGCCAACGGGCGCGTGGACCTGGTGCCCGTTGACTCACCGGCCTCGTTGGAGCCTGAGACGTTTGTTTCGTCGACGAATGATCGCAGCGAGTCCGTCGCAGTGGCTTCTGACAACGACTTTCTTCCCAGTGACTTGGGCTTGGATGGATTACCGCTAATTGCTACGAGTAGCGATTTAGCACGTCTTACCGGTGTGCGTCACTATAGCGATTCAACCCATACACGGATTGTTCTCGACATTGACCGCGAAGTTCAATTCCAGACTGGTGAGGCGAGGCAACCAGAGCGCTTGTTTATCGACCTGCAGGGTGTCGATGAACCGGTAATACTCGACGGTGCGACCTTTCATGGACATGAGCAGGTGGTCGGTATTGAAAGTGGTGCCGTAACCCTCATCAGGGTTTCTTCAGCGCAGCATGGAGTCGTGCGTGTGGCCATGGATTTTGGTGGATCTGGGCACTATACGTTGTTCACACTTGGAGGAGAGGGCGAGCCGTTTCGGGTCGTGGTGGACGTTCCCACCGCAACTGTTGCCTCACGGGTGAAATCAGACCGTCGACCTCCGGAGCGAGAAGGCGATTCCATCTCGGAACAACTAGGGCTGGGGGTCCAGAGAGTTGTACTCGACCCCGGTCATGGTGGTGTAGATCCAGGCGCTATTGGTCGCACTGGGGCTGCAGAAAAGCGGCTAACTTTACAGCTGTCGCTGACGCTAGCAGAGCGGCTTCGTGCTGCTGGATACGAAGTCCATCTGACCAGGGAAGATGACAGCACACTCAGTTTGCAGAAGCGTACCGAATTTGCCAACAACGTTGACGCTGACGTGTTTATCTCGATTCATATTAATTCGGCACGCAACCGCAGGTTGCGTGGTTTTGAGACCTATTATCTGGATATGGCGATTGACCCAAGTGCAGCTGAGACGGCTGCTCGTGAGAATGCAACAGGCGAAGCTGGCAGTATGGGCGATCTCGGCGACATGCTTGAGGCGATTATGAAGAATGACTTCCAAACGGCCTCCGCCGAACTTGCAGCCTCTATACAGGACAGCTTAGTGATGCATGTTGCTAAGAGCTATGGAAACGTTCATGACCTGGGTGTGAAGACGGCGCCTTTCTTTGTGCTTGTTGGTGCGGATATGCCCGCCGTTCTCGTGGAGGCCTCATTTGTGAGCAACGAAGAGGAAGAGGCGTGGTTGAAGAGCGCTGCCTACCGTTCCGAACTAGCGGAGGCCATCGAGATTGGTTTGCGGAGTTACGTTGATAAGCGGCGGGTAACAACAAGCAGTCATCGTTGATTTATTTCGCTTCGGGCCAGTAAATGGCGCTGAAGCCAGCTGCTTCGCCTACCTCTATGCATTCAACCGTCGCCTTAGGCACGGAATCGGTGATTTCGTCGGCAAGCGCTCGCGCGACCTCCTCCGCTGTAGGGTTGATAGCATCGAAAGGCGCGACGTCGTTTAGGCAATTGCCATCGTAGCGGGACACCCACTCGGACAGGAACGCTTCAGCCTCACTCACAGCCCCCATATTGTTTTCAGGAACAGTGAGAAACGCCCCGATCCGCCAGTTATGTGCGTGCATCGGCTCCAGGGTTCCATCTACATCTATACGAATTCGGTGCGTTGCTAGAAACGACGAACAAATGGTGAAACGCATGGATTTCTAGAAACGGTGAGTGGGAGTAGAGAACGTATCCTACCGTAGCAGGTCTGCTTGGTAGCGCCTTGCTCCCTGTTAAACTACCTGGAAAGTGGTGGGAAAAGGAGCGAAAGATCGTGAATGCGGCAGACACAAGACAAGCGGATCCTGAGTTGTCTTCTGTAACCACTGGCAATTGGACACTGCCGAACGCTCTGACAGTATTGCGGATCTTTCTTGTACCGATTCTGGTTGTTTTTCTCCTGACAGATTACCGACTGGTTGGTCTCTCGGTATTCATCATTGCGTCATTGACGGATTGGTTTGATGGCTACCTAGCCCGCACGCGTAAGCAGATAACAACACTTGGGCAATTACTCGACCCCATTGCGGACAAGTTATTAGTATCAGCGGCTTTTATATCGTTGGTGGAATTGGGACTCGCAGCTGCGTGGATGGTGGTTATCATCATTGGTCGTGAGTTGGCAATCAGCGGACTACGCCCGATTGCCGCTGGCCATGGAATCACGATTTCGTCGTCAGCGCTGGGTAAATATAAGACAACTGTGCAAATGGTTACCGTCGTCTTGCTGCTTCTGGGGCCAGCGTATCTTGGTGAATACTTCATGGTGGGTGAAATATTCGTTGGGGAGATCGGCCTGTGGCTGGTCGTCGGTTTGTCGTTGGTATCCGCTGCTCAGTATTTCCTTGATTTCCGGAAACAGCTCGGACCGAGCGGAAAACTATCCTGATGCGGCTAGTGGCTCACCTCCGAAGATCTCTGCTTGCCGGTCTCCTAATTATCTTGCCGGTCTTCGTCACTTTTTGGCTATTTGCTCTTATTCTTCGTCCGGTGCAGATGTTTGTGACACCACCTGTGCTTCGCATTGGTGATGCTATTGGCCTTGGAGGCTATTTCGATCTGCCCGGCGCTGGAATGGTTGCAGGGGTGGTTGGTCTAATACTGACGGTTGTGGTGATCTACTTAATTGGGTTAGCCGGAAGCAACATCTTAGGGAGAACAGTAGTTCGTATGATGGATAACCTGGCCCTCAGTATTCCATTGGTGAAAAGTATCTATGGATCGGCACGGCAGTTAGTTGAAACTTTTTATAGCAGTGCGGATCGAGCCTTCGATTCGGTTGTTCTAATCGAATACCCGCGCAAGGGGATCTATACCGTTGCATTGGTTACGGCGGCGACTCAAGGAGAGCTCCAGGATTGTTCATCCGATACGACGGTGAATGTTTTTGTGCCCACCACGCCCAATCCAACCTCGGGAGTTTTAGTACTGGCCCAGAAGGAAGAACTGGTTTTCCTTGACATGACGGTTGAAGAAGCTCTCCGTTTTGTTGTCAGCGGTGGGATTGTTGCGCCGCAACGTAAAAAAGATGGGACCAGTAAATTGCCGAGCTAATAGTGGCCTGGAGCCTCAGTTCACAATACCAGCGCCTCTCCTGCCGCCGTGTCATTCGCTAGTTCGTCTACCAGGCGTGCTCTGATCTGTGCTGCCACCTCTCCGTAGTCACGTTCGCCCAGAGGAATCTGGCCACCAGCCATTGCGCCGTGGCCACCGGCACGTCCTAGGCCGACGGCAACCCGGCGAATTATCTGCCCAGCATGTGCATCTTCCACAGCTGTCCGCAAGGACAGTAGTAGGTTGCGATTGTAGAGTCCCATGCACCCTGCCCAGTCTGCACCTTCGAGGCGAAGCAGGAAGTCTGCCATTTCTGCCACGAGGTCAGGATTGTCGACTGTCTTGAGGTCGGTGATAACGATGCGCCCTTGTAGGTGAGCATTTTCGATTCCGACTTGAAAGGCGCGAAAGTAGTTGCGAGGTACAGGGGCTTGTTGAATCCGAGAAACAGCCATCTTGTCCGCTCTGGGCAAAAGGCTCAAGTAGGCTTCCTGGTCAGCGTAACCAGCACCGCGACCAAGCTCTTGGGTTTCAGATTTGATGGCGTAGAAGAGTGCGGTGAGGATGTTTGTCGATAGCGGAACTCCGCCAACTTGGGCGTATTCGTAGATGATTGTGGCTGTTGCTCCATATCGGTCGCGTACGTCGACGAATGGGAGGCCATCAAGGTTTTGACGGCAAGGGTGATGGTCAATGACCGCGTTTGGTGACCGCCCAACAGGCTGGGAGTTATTGCCAAAGCCGGGTTGTGTATCGACTAAAGCGAGAGCGTCAAATCGTTCCAGGGTATCTCCGTGGATTCGGACCGGCGCTAACTCGAGCTCGCGGAGCATGGCACGGTTCTCAGCACGGCCAATAATTCCAGCATATCCAACTTCACAGTCGATTCCAGTTAGATGGCTGAGAGTAGCAGCTAGCGCAAAAGCACTTGCGAGTGCATCGGGGTCAGGATTGTCATGAGTAAGGATTAGAGCATGTTTGAAGCCGCCAAATGCAGTGCTGAGGTTCTCGACACGCTCCTTAGCATCAATGGGCTCAGGTTCGTTCAAGTGGATAGCCAGTGGGTCAGCAGCCGAACGCCAAACCCTGTGCCACCTTTGGGCTCGTACGGTGTAGCCTTTTCGAGAAAAGCGGTTCCCGCAATGTCCAAGTGGGCCCAGGCTGTGTTACCAACAAATCGTTTGAGAAACATTCCTGCTGTGATCACACCAGCGCCCCGGCCCGCTGAGTTCCGCACATTCGCGACCTCGCTATCAACCAACTTATCGTATGCCGACCAAGCGGGAAGCCGCCATAGCCGTTCACCTGTTGCCTCGCCGGCAGATATCAGTGCATTGCATAATTCGTCGTTGTTTCCCATGAGCCCAGCGGCGTGTGACCCCAGGGCTACGACACAGGCTCCCGTCAGTGTGGCCAGGTCAACTATCCGGCACGGTTCATAGCGTTTGCATGCGTAGGCTAGCGCGTCGGCCAGAACGACGCGCCCTTCGGCATCGGTGTTCAGAACTTCGATAGTAGTGCCGTCGTACGCACGAATGATGTCGCTAGGGCGATAGGCCTGCGAACCTGGCATGTTCTCAGCCAGCGGTGCGACACCGACTACCCAGCTTTGGGCGTCGAGCCTTGCTAAGGCTCGCATTGTCCCGAATACAGCCGCGGCCCCCGACATGTCTGCCTTCATATCGCCCATCTTTTGTGCGGGTTTCAAGGATATGCCACCTGTGTCGAAAGTGATTCCTTTACCGACAATCACCGTCGGTTGACCAGTCGCTCCTATTGGCCGGTGTTCGAGAATTACTAGTCTTGGCCCCACGGCGGAGCCCTGCCCAACGGCAAGCAAAGCATTGAGCCCGAGTTGCTGGGCTTTTCCAGAATCGATAATTTCAAATCCCAAGCCGGTTTCTACAGCCATCTCTCTAGCGTTCATTGCAAGCGAATCTGGTCGCTTCATATTGCTTGGCGTATTAACAAGGTCCCGGGCCCAGCAGGTAGCGTCGGCGACCTTTTGGGCGCGCATAGTCGCAGCTGCGATATCTACCGGCGCTGCGAGCATAATTTCTTCAAGTTCTACGAACTCCGGTGGAGCAGCTTTGAATTCTCGGTATCGATAAGACGTCAGAATGGCTGCTTCGGTGGCCGCTATAGCAAGTTCTCCGGAATCATGCCCGTCAATCTCGGGAAGTGGCACGGCAATCTTGCTGTTACCGCGGTGGCAGGCTTTGGTAATGCCATTGGCGACCGCGCGGCGCCAGACTTCGAGGTCGATTTCTCCAGACATGCCAAGTCCGACGAGGACAAGTTCACGACAATGGTTCCCTGGTGTAGATAGCGCAAGAGTTTGTCCGCGTTTGCCTTGAAACCCAGGGCCTGCCAGTGCCTCCGAAACGATGCCACCGACGATAGCGTCCACCGCGTCCCAGGATGTCGGCTTGCCAGTGTCCTCAGGAATTGCGAGGATCAATGCCTCGGCTTCAATCTCAGCCGCGGGGGCATTGGTTGTTGAAACTTTCATCAGGAGCTCCGGTCAATACGTGGCGCGGTTACGCCCGTCTGTGCTTGATACTTGCCATCACGGTCGGCATAAGAGGTCTCACATACCATGTCGCTTTCGAAGAATAAAAGTTGAGCGATACCCTCATTGGCATAGATTTTGGCAGGGAGTGGTGTCGTATTCGAGATTTCTAGGGTCAGGTGCCCTTCCCACTCGGGTTCAAGCGGCGTTACGTTCGTGATAATTCCGCAGCGTGCGTAGGTGGACTTTCCGACGCAAATCACAAGCGTTGATCGAGGAATACGGAAATATTCCATCGAGCGCGCGAGGGCAAACGAATTGGGCGGAATAATACAAACGTCGCCCTGAAAATCAACGAAGGAATTGGGGTCGAAACTCTTTGGGTCAACCACGCTCGTGTTGATGTTGGTGAAAACCTTGAATTCGTCAGCGATACGGATGTCGTAGCCATAAGCGGACACCCCGTATGACACGATACCCTTGCTTACGAGTCCCTCCTCGAAGGGCTCAATCATTGATTCCTCAAGAGCCATTTTCCGAATCCAGCTATCTGGCTTGATACTCATACGTTTTCTTCCGTTGAATGTATGTTGGCACGGTGGTTCATGGCAGCTTCGCGAAGTGCCTCGAGCCACTGGAGCGAGACCGCATACTCGCCCAGCCGGGTAGTTCCGACCGGTGGCCCGTGAAAGTCAGACCCTCCAGAGGGTAGTAGCCTCATTTCGTCGATCAACCCTTTGAATTTTTTGCGGGCGTTTGAGGTGTACGAAGGATGCACTAGTTCAAACCCGTCCAGGCCAAGGTTGGCGAGCGTTCGTATACCCTCCTGGCATCGGCGCCACGAC
>PCAP01000040.1 GCA_002731215.1 Acidobacteriota bacterium
GCGCCTCCTCGGCACGCTCCTGGTTGGCGGCCAGTAGGCCCAACTGTAAGAGGATCGGCCCATTGTCCGGTGTTAATTGAAGGGCGTTTTCGAGATGGTGTCTCGCGAGGTCAACTTGGCCGAGTTCCGCATAGACTGTACCGAGCAAATACTGGGCCTCCGCGGACTCCAAAGGATCTGATGCGTCAAGGAGAACCGCACTCTGTAGCACCAGCCGCGCCTCACGGTACGCTCCTACAAGGGCGTAGAAGCGCGCATGCAGAATCTGTGCGCCTGAGTCAGTCGGATACCTAGCCACTAGATTATTGATTACTTGTTCGGCCGCCACTATATCTTCAGCCTGCAGTGCTAGTTTCCCAACCGCCATGAGTGCGTCGCGATGGTACGGGTCACGAGTTAGGACTTCTCTGTACTGCGTCACAGCATCGTCGACGCGACCAAGCGAATCCAAAAGAGCCCCAAGTAATAAGCGCGGTTGAGTTTCTTCTGGCGCCAGTTCTATGAGATGGGCAACGTGGGGAACTCCTTCTTCGAAGCGCCCAAGCTCCAGAGATAACACACCCATAAGCCAAAGAGCCTCGGCACTATCGGGGCGTAGGCGCAATGCCTCCGAAAGTGGCTGTACGGCCTCTTCCGGAAGGCGTTGACTCAGTAGAGCTCGGATCCTCACGAGTAGGGCATCGTAAGAATCTTCCTGTTGTCCGGTCCACGCTTGCGTAGCCACGGCAAGAAGCAGTATTGTCGCTACCCCTAGAAGCGCGCGCGTGGACTTTCGCATGGTTTCTCCATGGAAACTTAATCTCGATCGTACGCATTCTAACCCGATCAGCTTTCGAGTCGGTTGCGTAGGTATTGTGTTGGCTGCTGTCACGGGGTTTTTCCTCTTGGGAGGGGAGGCCTCGGCACAGGATCCCCAGATTTCTTTTACGGATGTTTATGCTGAGTCGCAGATCCGCCATCGAAACATTTCTGGAGATGTAACTAAGCGTTACATCATGAGTTCATTGGGTTCGGGAGCCTGTCTGTTTGATTTCGACAAGGATGGCCGGCTTGACCTCTACCTGGCCAATGGAGGTCCGCTGCAAGGGAGCCTTCCAGTAGCGTCGGAAGGTAATGTGCTTTATCGGAACCTTGGCGATTGGCACTTCAAAGACGTCACCGCAAGGGCGGGTGCAGACGTTGCTTCGTGGAGTTTGGGGTGCACTGTTGGGGACATAGACAATGATGGTTTCGATGATCTGTTTGTTTCGAACATCGGAGAGAATTTTCTATTTCGAAACCAAGGTGATGGCACCTTCAAGCGGTCGCCTTTGCCAAGCGGTCTCCCTGGAGACTTTTTCAGTACTAGTAGTGCGTTTTTCGACGCCGACCGGGACGGGGATCTAGACCTATACGTAACCAACTACCTCGGTGGTGATCTGGCAGCGTTACCGCCACCAGGTGGCGTTGATTGCACCTGGCTCGGGTTGCCAGTGTTTTGCGGCCCGCGTGGTCTTGAGGCTGCCCCCGACGTCTACTTCCAGAACCAAGGAGATGGATCTTTCATCGATGCTACCGCCGAAGTGGGATTCAGTTCGGTCGAGGCGGCGTTCGGTCTCGGCGTTGTCGTTGGCGACTATGACAACGATGGTGACACCGACGTGTACGTAGCTAATGATTCGATGCCCAATTATTTGTTCGAAAACAACGGCATGGGGGAGTTTGAGGAGGTGGCATTATTTACAGGGGCGGCGTACAACGCTGGTGGCCTTCCACAGGCTGGGATGGGAGTGGACATGGGTGATATTGATGGAGACGGGCGTCTTGACATGTTTGTCACCAATTTTTCCCATGACACGAACACCCCGTATATGAACCTGGGGAACGGATTGTTTGCGGACGAGACGGCAAGTGCTGGATTGGCTGCCTCAACTTGGTTTTACCTTGGCTGGGCAACCCGTATTGGGGACTTCGACAACGATGGTAACAATGACATTTTCGTTGTAAACGGTCATATCTACCCTGAAGTGGATGCTGGCACGTTACGTACGAGCTATGCACAGCGGAACCAGGTTCTGTGGAACGATGGTGATTCAAAGTTCGTCGAGCGTGAAGTATTGCCAGAAGATGGGCTGTCGAAGATTGGTTCGAGTCGCGGGGCCGCATTTGGAGACATAGACAACGACGGGGATCTGGACGCCATTATCATCAATATTGATGACCGGCCCGATGTGCTACGCAACGATCAAGAAATGGGCAACCACTGGGTGTCCTTCGCCCTTGTAGGAGCGCGTTCCAACCGCAACGTGATCGGAGCGCGTGTGACCCTTACAATCGGATCCCGGGTTTTGGTTAGTGAGGTGCGTCCGTCGGGCAGTTATCTCTCGTCCAACGATCCCCGGGTACATTTCGGGCTGGGTAAGGCGGACCATATTGACCGAGTCGTCATACGCTGGCCCAATGGTCGCCAGGAAGAAATCGCAAACGTCGCTGTGGATAAGATTTATCGGCTCGTGGAACGGTAGAATAGGCAATCAATTGACTTATCCACTTTGACGATGAAACAACACAAGTCCAATTTGGCAGCCTGGGGTAAGCCACTGGCCATCGCTTGCCCAATTGTGCTCGCCGTTGTGGCGCTGATAGGCGCGGGTTGGAGCATAGGGACAGTGCCTCCCGACTTGCTTTCTACTGTGGGTATCTCGCCGCAGGTTGTGTCCCAAGATGATCCACGCTCCAACTACACAGGTGCTGAGGCCTGCAAGGCGTGCCATCTTTCTGAGTACAACGAATGGGAAACTTCACGCCACAGCCGGATGGTGCAGCCCATCAAGCCTAGCGAGGTCAAGGCAAGCTTCACACCTGGAGCATCGCTTTCGTACCGGGGGCGCAGATTCACTTTCGAGCGTGATGGAACTCAATACTTCATCGTCGAGCACTCGCCTGGTCTACCAGCAGTACGGCACGCTATCGCTTACACCCTGGGCAACCGTCGTATCCAACACTTCATGAAGCGAGAAACAGACGGCTCACTCGTTCTCCTGCCGCCAAGCTGGGATGTATTGCGTGGTGAGTGGTTTCCCCAAGAAGACATCGTGCCGACTGGGGATTCGGGCGTAGAGCCGGTCCAGGTCTGGAATAAGAACTGCTTTGGGTGTCATGTTAGCCAGGAGCGCAAGAATTTTGATACCGAGACACTGACCTACGAAAGTGATTGGCTAGACTCCGGAACCAATTGCGAGACTTGCCACGGTGCCGGTCGACCCCATGTGGAGTACTTCGAGATGCTAGCGCTCGGAGAGGAGCCGCCTCCGATCGTTAGTTGGCAGCCATTGAAGAGACCACTCATGCCGTTCGCAGGGGAAACTGCCACGGACTTGTGTGCCACTTGCCATCAAAACCGATACTTGTTACAGGATAATCATACTCCCGGAGACCCATTCTACGACTACTTTCTGACCGCCCTGCCGTACACCGTACCGCCTGATTCCCCGGACCCAGGATATTATGTTGATGGCCGCACACGGCGCTTCTCCAATAACAGTTTCGGGATTTGGCTTAGCTCCTGTTATCTCGAAGGTGGTGTCCGGTGTATCGATTGCCATCGTAACGGACATTCGATCAACATCGGAAAAAACCCACAGCTTGCGTCGCCTGTAGCGGGCAGACAACTCTGCAGCAGTTGCCACTCGAATATCGTGGAAAAGGCTGAGGAGCATAGCCGCCACCCCCTGGGTAGTGAGGGCAGCTCCTGTGTCGCCTGCCACATGCCCCGAACTGTCTCAGGGATTAAGGCGACGATGCGAGATCATTCTCTAGCTGTCCCAGTTCCTGAGAATACTGTGGACTACGGTATCCCAAACGCATGTAACCTCTGCCACGAAGAGCGTTCTCCGCAGTGGGCTGCAGACAATATTCAGGCCTGGTTCGGTAATATAGAGGACCGTCCGGATGCGATGAAGTTCCGGCGACGTGCGGCCGCCTTCTCCGCGGCACAGTATGGTGAGCCTGCCGGGCTCGATCCTTTGCTTGAGATCGTTCGCGACGCAGATGAGCCTTTCCTAATGCGCGCTACCGCTGCCGGGTACCTGCGTGTTTATCCTGGACCACGCGCGCTTGATGGGCTCTGGGATGCACTTGTCGACCCACATCCGCTCGTGCGGGCCATTGTTCCGCTCAGTATTGTCGCGCACCCTCAAGGCCGTACGTTGCTCAATGACTTGGCCTCACAACTCAGCGATCCTAGTTATTCGGTACGAATCAATACTGCCTTTGCGTTTACCAGCCTGGGTATCGGGCTTGCAGAAGGGACGCTCGGCGAGCATCTGCGCAACGCACAAGACGAATATATAGAGCATTTACAGCTATATACCGACAGTGACGCCGACCAGTCAAACCGCGGTATGGTACATGCCCTTCGTGGCGAGTTCGAAGAAGCCATACGCGCCTACCAGATAGCTCTGCGACTTAACTCGGAACATGCAGATGCGCGTTTTGGGCTAGGCGTAGCACTGCTCCAAACGGGGGCACGAGCCGAAGCTGTGGGTGAGTTTGAGAAACTGCTCGATCAAAACCCCGAATATCCAGGTCTAAAGGCGGTTCTGGCTCAGCTCGGAAGTGGCGATAACCGGTAATCGTTTGGCGCGATGCGAAAGGGAATTAGCGCCGTTTAGTCGCAGTTGACCATTACCAAGCGAGTTCGCCCCGTTCTACGTGTCGCTTTGTCTCTTGCGCAACACTTCTTCGAGAAGCTGTTGTATTTGCGGCTGTTCCGGGTTGACCTTAAGTGACAACTGCAGGATCTCTCGGGCCTTGTCAATGCGGTCGTCAGCATAATACGCAGAAGCGAGCGGGTTGAGTATGTCGGTTGATTCTTCCTCCTCAACAATTCGTACACGCTCATAGTAGCGGATCGAGTCCCAGTGGTTCCCAAGGTTAGCATTCGCCAGGGCGATGACCTTGAGCATGGTGACGTTGCTGGGGTCTTCTACAAGTAGGGGGCCTAAAACATCACGAACCTCATCAAACCTACCGGCATCCATCAAAAGATCTATTTGCAGTTCAACCAATTCTTTGTCATTGACACGCGTCAAGGCTTCTTCCAGAAGAGGGAGTGCCTCGTCAATTTTCCCGAGCGTTCGCAGTTGGTGTGCTCGATCCAGGGCAAAGTCCGGATCGGTGGGTGGTGGCCCAGGGGCTGTGTGGATAAACGGCTGAGAAATTTCGGAGCTGGGATCACGGAGCGTAATATCGAAAGCTTCTCTGTCCCTGGTATCGTTTTCTACGTCAACGAACAGCCTATATTCACCAGGTGCCACGTCAGTAATGTTTATCCGTGTTCCATGGTCCAAGATGCCACGGTCATCGGCTTTAGTGATGTCAGTGTATTCGGTTCGTTGAATAACTATTCCTGCATCGTTCTCCAGTTGGTAGGTTAAAACGATCTTCTCCTCGTAGTTTTCAGGGAGGTAGATCTGGCGAAAGATGTATATCCCGTCATCTGTGTAAAAGCTGTTGTCGAGCGCGGGGATCATGGCGTAGGGGCCGACCTGAAAGGGATAGTGTTCGTTGTAAACCTTGTATTCATCATCCGTGTACACATTCCATAAAAGCAAAGTCGGCGAGCTCTGTAGGTCAGATGGCCACGGTGGGGGCACGCTCACGCGGATTTCACTGCGGCCATACTCTCGCGTTACGTTGTTCTCCACCACAAGATCAAAATCGAATACGCCCTCGACCAATGGGACCCGGTCAAGATAAACAATGGGACCCGAGCGCAGCACCCGTGCTTCCTCTTCTTCCAGGTCCGCTTGCAAAACTTTTGAGGAGGGGTCTGCTGCTCCCATCACTCCGGTGATGATCCGGTTTTTTGCATCTACCACCGATCCTGACACTTCGAAGGTGACATACCATTTGCCCTCATAATTATTAAGGTTGAGGCGCCTGCCATCAGTCATCAAACCGTAATGTAAGAACGCGTCACCTGTTGGATCGATTAACGCAAAAGCCTGGGCATGAATCGGTAAGCTTTCAAAGCGAACGTCTGCATCAACACGCCCGGTTAGAATCCGATAGGCCCATTGAGCGTTCGGCATGATCCGATTCGGGATGGATTCGATATCCATGATCAGGAGTTCCGAGCGTAATCCTGCGTTAGACATGCCGACTAGCGCCCCAACGTCGTTCGGCAAATAACTCAGCGCAACCATAGCCAATTCCGGATCCGTGCCTAACAAAATGTCGTAGATGGCTCCGATCAGGCCTTCGTTTACGGAGCGTCCACTCCTTGCGTAGTTTTCCGCCTGCCGTTGTCCATCGGGATTCAGTATTTTGTATGCGCCATCCATCAGGGGGCTGTACAGTTGAAACTCACCTGCTCCGCTGCGCTGGAAGAATGCTAGATTAAAGAAGGGGGGAATACCCAGTTTTGGGTTAGCCCGATAAGACCAGATTTCCACTGGAACGGCATCGCGGGTGTTGTGTAGACGCTTGATGGTGCCGGGTTCGCCGAGCAAGAGGTACATGCGTCCACGATCGGTTTCGCGACCCTCACGTGGCGTTTCGCGGCCAAGCGTTCTTTGGACGTATTCCAGCCGTCGCTGGTACTCGTCGTAGTATTCGTTTTGCGGTGTCCCTGGGGTGGGATCGCGCACCACCCAGAAGCGTTTCATGAATTCCGCGCGCTGTAATTCTGTTTCCAAGCGCAGGAAAGTTTCTTCTTCTTCCTTGGTCAGGATGACGTCGACTTCCTCGAGCCACTCCCGAGTGTCCTCAGGCAGGTCACGCTTGTCGACTCTATTCCATTCGTCAAGGTCGAGCCGTTGTTGGCTACTTCCCGCCACTGCTCCTGATGCGCTTGGGAACACCGCCAGGATTATCCCGATGATCATGGCGGCACAGCAAGCGTAGGCTGTGTAGCTCAGCACTTCACGACAAGATAACGAACGCACCTTTGAAGGCTCTCTCATGGTCATCGAGGTCGGCAATTCGTTTTTAGGACCTCATTATTGTACACAGGGCGGATCAGAGTTGTGGGATTGTGCCGGAGATCTTTAGTGTTCGACGGAAGATTTTGCTGCGTCCTGGAACGACATCGGTGATCGCTGCCTGCAGGATAATTTCGCCTGGTGGCATGCCCGTGAGCCTCAATGCTCCCCGGTGGATTCCCGCCTGTTTCTGGAGGGAAACTGGCGGGAGCGGTGCTAGGAGGGTAACGCCATCGGCACTGAACACCGAGCCACTTAGAACTGGTTCATCACCACCTGCAACCTCGACGTACACAATGAGCTGGGTGTCTTCAGTTGCTTCATCAACTACCAATGGCAATGGTGGTGCCGAGCCATTCGTTGTAGCCAGAATCAGATCGCTGGCGTGCCACTCATCATTGATGCTCGGCACCTCTACTTTGAATTCCGTGGCGCTGAGTTCGCCAGTCACTTCATCTTCAATCACGACCCTCAATGCATAGGCGCCTGGAGGTAGGGTCCAGTCGTAGACGTAGCGGAATGGCCAGATTGCTGCCAGGTTCCCGGAATCTGCTGGGCCAAACAAAGAACGGACCCCTTGATGAACTTCGTCGACAGTGCGGCCGTTATCTGCAATCGCTGCAGCGTGAAACACCAGGCTACTGGGTTCCACAAGTAACGTGTTATCGGTCGTGAGGTTACCTGTGGATTTTTCAGTTGTCGGATCGATGGCTATGGCTAACTGGACGATGGATTCACCATCCGATGACCACCGGTGGAATGCACGCGCAAAAACGGGTGGCCCCGTGACGGCTCCTGGGAGAGTTAGTGCCCCAATAACTTCTCGAGATCGACGCTCGTTCAGCGGAAGGTCGATGTACCCACCTCGTTCCCGGACCGTTAGGCCAGGTCGATTTACTTCAACTCGTATATTGTGGTACTGACCGTCACCTTCGGGAGGGGGAGCAGCGTAGGTCAATAGGTAGAAACGACTGCTATCTTTTTCGATAGTCGCGAGTGCCGCTCCGAGATCCGTCCAGTACACGAATGATTCGCCGCCCGTGGCGGTAGCGGCATCCTTGAGTGAGTCGCGTAAGGAATCAAGTGACGATTGGAATTCGATCGAACTCAAGCGACGGGCGTCACCCGAACTCCGTGTAACCACATCAACGTCCATGGAGCGGAGATCGCCACGTAATGTTGGGTCTACAGTGTAGATACTCACATTCGCGCTATTGGCCGCTTCGTGAAGTTGGCGCTGACGGGCGGTGATCTGGGAGTCTGGTGTATAGGGATCAAAGAGTTGCTGCTGTCGTTCCCAGATGGCTGCTGGAGAGGAGGGATCTTCGCCCGTAAGTATTGTGTAAGGGCCGCCAACAGTGATCTTGATTCCGGTTGTCACCCAAATCAACGCTGTGCGCCCTGAACGGGACGAGAGTGCGTCACAGAATTGGGTTAAGAGCGCAAAGGATGCCAAGCTCCGTTGTGTCTCTTCGTGCTCAAATGCACGCGCTTTTGCACGCGCAGCGTCGATTCCCTGGGGAAAGTTCATATCGTCAAGAAGTTCGTAGAAGTTTGACTTCATTGAATTTCCCGGGGTGGGTGTTGCACGCACTGCTTCGATGGCCTCGAACAATGGATCGGTCTCGAGTGTCAACGGAACAAGCTCTTCGAGAGCCCCGAAACTGTTTGCGATATAGACTGCGCGAGGAATACGAAGCCCTTCGGTCGTCGCAAGTAATTCTTCCCATGCCACCAAGAACCGTGACTTCGTTTTAAGGTCGAGGCTGGGCCCGTCGATCAGGAAGACTAGTGCCCCATAGTTGGTGGCGGAATCAACCGCAGTGGTGGTGACTGGAGTTTCAGTGGTGTCATCGCTGCTATCTACGGTACTGGTGGAATTTAGGGTTTGGCCAGTATCTTCGGAGTTACCGAGATCGACAACCGTCCCGGCTTCCAAGTCGATTAATTGGATATCGAGGATCTGCTGAGGTTCGTTGTCTTCATAAATCGTGAAGTCGGCCTCGGTCAGATTGTCGACAAATTCCCCGCTGCGATTGGTCACTATAGCGTCGACCTGGACCTGCGAAACCATCGCTCCGAAGACTGGCCGTTGCTGAAAAAGGGTCGACGAGGAAGATCTTCGTTCCATAGTCGAGGCCAGCGAGGATCCAGCGGCCGTGATGACGATAAACACCAGGATCACTAATCGGCATGTTCCCTGAGTTTGCTTATCGAGAACTTTAGTAACACACAATTGAAGCTTCATTAGTCTGGTTTGCAGTGGGATGGATAGGCTGAAACGAAAAAGGAACCCGGTCCTTTCTCACCAAATTCTCCAATCACCTTTGCCAGCAGCAAGTTGTGCTCAATGCCCAAGGAGGGACTTGAACCCCCACGGGCCGAAGCCCACTAGGTCCTGAACCTAGCGCGTCTGCCAATTCCGCCACTTGGGCAACGGAGTCGAAATTATAACGTTCGGTAGAAAGCCCGCAAACACTGGCATCTGTAACGGTTTCAATATCTAGTCATGACAGAAACTGAGTTGCCGGCGTTTGCCTCATCTGATGTTTTGGGGGTTGTTGGACAGGTACTTTATCGACTCAATGTCCCATGATATTGTTTATTCAAGTTCATATTCGCGGAAGGCCGTTCGGCGCACCGCTCTTCGGCATGAGGCCGCCGCCTTTCTATAAAGGCATCGTCAAGCGTTAGATGGCAATCGGTACTCGCATCCCACAGGCATCTGATTGTCAAAGCAACGCATCGGCTCCGACTAGCGCCCGCCAGGCCCAAGTTTCACCGACTAATTTCTAGATGACAGAAGAAGCATCGAACACCCAGAAACAAGCCACACCTGTATTTGACCCCGCAAAACCTGAAAGCCTAGTTACGTTCCTCGAAAGGGAGCCGAGGCTACTTAATTTTGAGTCTCTAATCACCCGTTTAGAGGTTAGCAAAGAGCAGCGTAAGAGCCTTGAGGAGACTTTGGGCTTATTGGTTGAGGCGGGCAGCCTAGTTGAAACACGGGACGGTCGCTACGGCGTTCCCGCTAAGATGAACCTCATTGTCGGCAGGTTAACCTGTCATGAAAAGGGTTTTGGGTTCGTTGTGCCGAGGGACCCGTCGCAGGCGGACCTCTACATTCCCCGACGGAAACTTGGGAACGCTCTCCACGGCGATTTTGTAGTGGCGCGGCGCGAGGCAATGCAGCGTGGCAAGACCGAAGGGCGCATTATCCGTTTGTTGAAGCGCGCCCGCACCCAAGTTGTTGGAAAGTTCGAAAAAGGTCCTCGTTTCGGCTATGTCGTGCCACTTGATGCCCGTATTGGTTACGAGGTCTTTATCTCAGAGGCTGAATCCAACGGTGCAAAGCCTGGCCAGGTGGTGTGCGCCGAGATTGTCTCCTATCCCGAAGGTGATGGCCGCCGCAACCCTGAAGGCAAGGTCGTCGAGGTCTTAGGTGACCCGGACGACCCGAGGATTGATGTTGACATTATCATCCGTGAATTTGATCTTCCCCACGAGTTTCCGGCAGACGTGATCGCCGAAGCCGAGAAGATTGACACGGAGGTTAGTGAAGCTGATATCGATGGCCGCAAAGACTTTCGTGAAGTTTCCGTTGTCACGATTGATGGTGAAAATGCGAAAGACTTCGATGATGCTGTTAACGCTAAGAAGCTGCCCAACGGTAACTTTCAACTTGCTGTCCACATCGCCGACGTGTCGGCTTATGTGCCGGTAGGGTCAGCGATTGACAGAGAAGCGCAGTTGCGAGCAACGTCGGTTTACTTCCCCGATCGCGTTGTTCCTATGTTGCCAGAGCGGTTGTCCAACGAGATTTGTTCTCTTAAGCCGGGCGTCGATCGCCTTGTGCAATCGGTCGAAATTGAAATCAATGCCGAGGGTCAAACCGTCAACTATGAATTTCATGATGGTGTGATCTGTTCGTCAGCCCGTATGACCTACAACGACGTCGCGGCTATCCTAGATGGGTCCGACGAAACACTTAAAGAGAAATACTCGGATCACGTCCATCACTTGCAACTGATGTCCGAGCTCTGTGACATATTGCGTCGTCACCGCGGACGTCGTGGCAGCATCGACTTCGACTTGCCGGAGCCAGAACTGCTGATCAACATGCGTGGCGAAGTTGAAAACATCCAGCGGTCAGAGCGAAACCAAGCACACCGCTTAATCGAAGAATTTATGATCCGGGTTAACGAAGTAGTTGCCTCCCATTTCGCCTGGGAGGATGTCGTTTCGCTCTATCGTGTGCACGAAGGACCGGACGCTGAAAAGGTAAAGCAGTTTCGTGACTTTGTTGGTGGAATCGGATTGGGACTCGGTGGACGTGGGCAGCCAAAATCAAAGGATTTTCAGCGTCTTGTTGAGCACCTCGAAGGGCAGCCAGGTGAGCGCGTCATCATCTATTTGATGTTGCGAACAATGAAACAAGCACGGTACCAGCCAAATAATATCGGTCACTTTGGTCTAGCCTCGGAACGCTACACGCATTTCACATCGCCCATTCGAAGATACCCAGATTTGGTGATACACCGTCTACAGAAAGCTGACCTCGGTAGCACAAAGCAGCAGAAGTTTGATGTGGAAGGGCTACAAGCTGACTTGCAACGTATCGGTGTCGATTGCTCTGAGCGTGAGCGCAAAGCTGAGGAAGCTGAGCGGCGTTACATCGATTGGAAGATGGTCCAGTTTATGGCGGACAAGTTAGGAGACAGCTTTGAGGCATTTGTCACCGGCGTTCATGCTTACGGTTTCTTCGTCGAACTTGACAGCTTATTTGTCGAAGGCCTGGTGCATATTTCCTCTCTCGACGATGACTACTATACGTTTGATGATCAGCGGCACACCTTGAAAGGGGTGAACAACGGTCGTGTCATCACGCTTGGCAACCGCGTGAAGGTGAAGTTTGTGAAGGTTGATAAGGGACGTCGACGTCTGGACTTCGCTCTTGAAGAGGGTCCCTTAGAGACCGGAATTAAACCGTTCTCGTCTGTAAAGGATGGGAAGGAACGTGCTAAACGTCCCCCGCGTCGGCGCAGACGCCGGGGTCCGCGCAAAACCGAGGCGGCGGATGCGGTTAACGAGGCTGCAAAGCCGAAGGGGACAGAGAAGACAAGCGGCAAAGGTGACGGCAAGGAGGCTCGAACTAGTGGTGTGCGTCGACGACGAGGTTCGCGTCGTGCCCGAGGACCGGGAGACGGTTCCAAGCATGCAAAGACTAGTAACAAGGAGAAGAACGACGATCCTGTGAAGAGCAACAGGAGCCGTCGAACCAGGAGAAGCAACGCGAAGGAAGACGCTGTGGAAGCGAAGCGTCGTCAGTCGTCCGGCTCGAGTCAGCGGAAAGGGAGGGCAAGAAAAACGAGTTCGCGGACCTCGGAGAGTAATCGTAAGCGCAGCACGTCGGGTCGCAATAAGAAGACCACCAAAACCATCACGAAGAAGCGCGAGAGTCCAAAAGAAGAAACGCAGCGTCCCAAGGTTAATCCTTATCTGACCGATTTATAGACGTTGATGCCGAGTATGGAAAAATTCGAGACCGTTATCGGTCTCGAAATCCATGTGCAGCTGCAGACCGCAACCAAGCTGTTCTGCGGTTGTACTAATGCTTTCGGCGGGCACCCCAACAGTCGTACCTGCCCGGTTTGTCTTGGCATGCCGGGAGCATTGCCGGTGCTCAATCAAAAGGCAGTCGAGTTTGCCGTTCGGGCAGCTCTGGCGCTTGGTTGCGAGGTGAATCTGCGGAGCCGTTTTGCCCGAAAGAATTACTTTTATCCTGACCTTCCAAAGGGTTATCAGATCTCGCAATATGATCAGCCGATCGCTGGTCGCGGCGTGTTCTATTTTGATTGTGATGGGCGCCGTGCTGAAGTTCGTTTGCTTCGTCTGCACCTCGAGGAAGATGCCGGCAAGTCTATTCATAGCTCTATGCCTCGGTCAGGGACCAAGAGTTACGTCGATTTGAATCGGTGCGGGGTGCCCCTCATTGAAATTGTCTCTGAGCCAGATCTGCGCTCACCGGCAGAGGCCAGCGCTTTTGTCACTGCGCTACGGAATACCTTGCTGTACGTCGGAGTAACGGATGCCAACATGGATGAAGGAAGTTTGCGCTGTGATGCCAACATCTCTATGCGACGTTGTGGCGAGGAACATCTGAACCCTAAAAGCGAGCTGAAGAACCTCAACTCATTCCGCTTCTTGCGGCAGGCGCTGCGCTTTGAAGTTGAGCGCCAGACCGCATTGCTCAAGGCTGGGGAGCCCCTAACCCAGAGCACGCGATTGTTTGACGAACGCACTGGCAAGACGGTATCAATGCGAGCGAAAGAGGAAGCGCACGATTATAGGTACTTCCCTGAGCCTGACCTGGTGCCCGTTGTTCTCGACGAAACCGAAGTTGCGAAAGCCTCTAAAGGCATTCCTCAGCTGCCGCTTGCTCGCCTCGATGCCTTCGTCGAGGAACTTGGTCTTTCCTATGAAGACGCGTCCACCCTGGTAGAGGAACGTGCGCGCGCTGACTACTTTGAGGCGTTAATCCAAGCCGGCGCTTCAATTAGTGAAGCGAATAAGTGGGTAAGCAACGAAATTGGCCGATGGTTAAACGAGCACAATAGTGATTTTGCAGCTTTCCCGGTGTCTGCGGAAGTGCTTACCAGTCTGGTAGATGCCGTGCGAAGCGGTACCGTTCCGGCTGGAATGGCGGGCAAGGTAATGGACCGCATGGCCGAAACAGGAAGCGATGTCGAAACTATCCTGGCCGAAGAAGACCTCCAACAAATCTCGGCCAGTGACGAGCTAGCATTATTTGTCGACAAGGTCGTCGAAGCTCACCCTAATGAGGTCGAGGCTATTCGTGGGGGACGAGATCAGGTGTTCGGATTTTTGATGGGAGAGGTGATGAGGGCAACAAAGGGGAAGGCAAATCCCGATACCGCCCGGAAATTGTTGCGTGAGCGAATCAAGCAATGATTCGTTGTTTCCATGTTACTAAGAGTTATGGTGCTATCACTGCGTTAACGGACATTAGTTTCGAGATCGATGAGGGGGAGTTTGTTTTCCTGACGGGGCAAAGTGGTGCAGGCAAGACCACCCTCCTTCGTTTACTGTATCGGGCCGAACTGCCAACCAGTGGCCAACTGATCGTTGCTGGACGCAACCTCGCAACTATGCCAAGGCGCCAGGTACCACGTTTCCGCCGGCGCCTTGGCCTGGTATTCCAAGATTTCAAACTCATTGAAGATCGGACTGTATTTGACAATGTTGCGCTAGTCGGTTTGGCGGTTGGTTTTTCTTTCACTGAGAGCCAACGTCGGGCCAGTGAGTTGCTACGTTTGGTTGGTGTGGATGGCCGTGCCCAGTTGTTTCCGCCTCAAGTTTCGGGGGGTGAACAACAGCGTGTTTCCATCGCAAGGGCTCTAATGACCGCACCACAGTTGCTTTTGGCTGATGAGCCGACAGGAAACCTTGACCCGAAACGGGCCAACGAAATCATGCGTATCTTTCACGCAATCAATCGGAGTGGCACCACCGTGTTGGTGGCGACTCACGATGCCGACCTGATTGGCACCGTAGGGGGGCGCACAATGATCCTTGAGGCTGGCCGGCTCGTGCCCCCCTTAATGTCCCAGTGATGCGGGCCGATCGCTACTTGAAGCTTTGCTTCGGAGAGGCTTTAAATGGGCTGGTTGGCCGTCGTCGCGCTGCGGCGTCAGCAGTCATGCTCATTGCACTTTCACTTGTGGTACTGGGTGGGTTCTTGTTGGTTTCTCAAAATCTAAATGGCTTGCTTCATCGGTGGCGTGAGCGTGGCCATGTGCAGGTCTTTCTTGAGCCTGGTTTCACTATTCCCCAGCAGCAGGCGGTTGCAGACGCGATTCGGGAGAGTTCGGAAATTGACAGCTTCAGATTTATGAGCGCTGACGAAGCGGCAACGCAGTTCCGAAATGATTTCCAGGAGCTTGGTGACCTGCTTACTTTCCTGGAAGAAAATCCTTTGCCAGCTTCGTTTGTCATTACGGTGCGTGAAAGGTCCCGCAATGAGGCAGCGCTTTTAGCCCTGGCGGAAATCTGGGAGACAATGCCCGGTGTCGATGCTGCTCAATATGACCTAGAGGTTATCCGGCGGCTGGAACTCGGGGTCAATGGACTTCGATTCGTTGGGATGGTTCTCGGTGGGGCTGTATTGATTGCGGCGATCATAACCACGGCGAATGTGATCCGCGTTCTTGTTGTCGCCCGGCGTCAGGAGATTATTGTGCTGCGTTTAGTTGGGGCGACCGAGAGCGTCGTTCGCGGCCGTTTTTTGGCGGAAGGTGCGACTCAAGGGTTTCTGGGTAGTGTATTGGCTCTGCTGATTCTATATGCGATCTGCAGAATTGGGGTTTCGTTTGTAACCGCAGGCGGATCCCCTCTGTTGCCGTTGGTTGAACTGCAATTCTTCAACGCACTTTTGTTTGCTCAGCTGATTGGCTTGGGTGTGACGGCGGGCCTGATCGGTGCCCTGGTGGCTTTTGGTGGAGCAGATAGCTTGGAGTAATAAACGGAAAACACCGTGACGTCATGAACCGCATCGCCGAAGACGCAACCCTTGAAACTCTCGATTTCCCCCTGTTGGTGCACGTCCTTACCAGTTGGGCGCAGACATCCATGGGGAGAGAGAAACTCGAAAAGATTAAGCCGTTTGCCGACCGGCAGACGATTGAAGAACGGCACTCGCAAGTTGCCGAGTTGCGCTCTTACATTGAGCGCGATGGAGCCCTGCCGTTGGCCCCGGCTTGTTCTCTCGAAGAGGTTCTACGAGTGGCAGGCGTTGAGGGAAGGGTGCTCGACTTCGATGAGATGATGGCGGTTTATCGCACGGTGGAGGTCGGGTGTACCGTCCGCCGTCAGTTCGCTGGGCAAGATGGATTGACACGCTTGTCAGCAATGGCGGATTCAATTCCTGACCTAAAACTACTCGCCGAGCAAATCGAGAAGGTTTTCGACAAAGAAGGCAAAATCCGTGATTCGGCTTCGTCAGAGTTGGCAGCATTGCGCCACAAAAAGCGCAAGGCAAGAGTGAAGCTCTTGCACTCACTTGAGCAAATGGTAAAAAGGGACGACCCCCGAGCAGTATTGCGTGACCGTCTGGTTACGCGGCGTGGTGACCGTTACGTTGTGCCGGTACGGGCAGAGCATCGAAGTATTTTTCCTGGAGTGGTGCACGATACCTCCTCATCTGGCCAGACAATCTACGTTGAGCCCCTCGAATTCGTTGATCAGCAGAACGCTCTGGTAGAGTTTGATCGTCAAGAGCAAGAAGAAGTCCAGCGACTTCTGGCCGACCTTACAGGCCACGTTCGAGCTGTATCGGATGCTCTCGCGGCGACTGAACAAACCATTGCTAGTCTCGATGCGTGTCAAGCCATAGCGCAGTTTGCTGACATCATCGACGCCGTGCGCCCAATCGTGACTGATGGAGACTTATCGCTGCGCGGAGCGCGGCATCCACTGATGATCCCAGGCGTGATGGGGAAGAGGAATAAGCTCGGACCCGAAACAACTGTTGGAGAGGAAGAACCGTTCAGCTTTGATGAGAGACATGTGCCTCCCGTGCCTCTCGATGTCGAGATCGATAGCTCCACCCGGGCCCTGGTTATTACTGGGCCGAACACAGGTGGCAAGACAATTGTCCTAAAGACAATAGGGCTACTCACCCTCATGGCTCAGTGTGGTGTGCCCGTGCCTGCCGAAGTGGCACGGTTGAGCTGTCGGCCGAAGGTCTATGCGGATATCGGTGATGAACAAAGTGTCATTGCTAACTTGAGCACCTTTTCTGGCCACCTAACAAGAATTAAACAATTTCTGGACGACTTGCTTCCGGGTAGCCTTGTCGTGCTGGATGAACTTGGCACCGGTACAGATCCGGCGGAGGGGGCCGCTCTTGGAATCGCGGTTCTTGAGCATCTTGCCAACCTTGAAGCGATGACCATCGTTTCGACACATCACGATGCCCTTAAGGCCTTCGCTCATTCCTCTAAATGCTCTGTCAACGCTTCGATGGAATTCGACAGCGAGTCGTTACAGCCTACCTACACCTTGCGCATTGGCCGTCCCGGGCGAAGTAACGCATTTGACATCGCTGAGACGCTTGGCTTAGAAGCATCATTAGTCGAGCGGGCGCGGGGCTTGGTCGATATCAACGCGGCACAGCTTGATTCATTGATTCGCAGTGTTGAGAACGAGGCTGAAGCTCTTGCCTCCGACCGGGAAGAGGTACAGGAACAGCAAAGTGGTCTGGAGAAGGCCCATGCGCAGTATGAGTCGCTTAGCCGCGAGCTGGTTGAATTGCGCCAATCTCTTGTCAACGACGGTAGGGTAGCAATCGACGAGGCGATCAAACGGCTTCGTTCTCGAGGGGACAGCATGCTTACGGCATTGTCTAAAGAGCTTGATGAGACTCGAAAGTCACGTACCGCTCAGGATCGTCGAGCTCGCTGGGCTGCGCGGATCGGGGATGCTGATGCTGATGCTCGCCGGGTTTTGGATGCTGCGGTTGATGCTTCGGTATGGACGATGGAGAAGCTTCGGCCTGACATCGATATTTTGGCTGCGGATACCGTCCAGGAAGCTCATACAGAAGGTGCGGGTGAAACCCTGCAAATCGATGACAACCTGGAGGCGCCGCTCAAGCGTGGGCAACTGGTACTTGTTAAGCCGCTTAATCTTCGAGGGCAGGTTGTCCGCAATTGGGTTGGTGATCCCAAATCAGAGGCCAGTGTTGAGGTCGATGTGCACGGGAAGCGATTGATTGTTTCTCGGGAACAGGTTCGACTTCTCGTAGTCTGAGTATCATTTTCCGGTGGTGCGGCACAGGACTAATCCGGCTCCCAAAATCGTGCTTGCTTGAAGGGCGTCTTCGGGGTAGTACAGAAGGCTATGGCCTACCCACCAAGTTTCGTCGATGAAGTACGACGTAGTACGGACCCCCTGCAGATCATTGGCGAAGTGGTCGAGCTGAAACCTCGCGGTAGTCGATGGGTTGGTCTTTGCCCTTTCCATAGCGAGAAGACACCCTCGTTCACCGTCAATGAAGAGGGGCTGTGGCATTGTTTCGGCTGTACCGCTGGTGGTGACATCTTCCGCTTCGTGATGGATCAGGAGGCCATCGGATTCACTGAAGCGGTCCGCTCTCTGGCGGAGCGTAGCGGCATTCCAGTTCCTCTGGAAGGGGGCCGGAGTCAGCAGTCTGGGCAGTCTGCCGTTGACAGGAACCGGGTTATGGCTGCGCTTGTTGCCGCCGATGGATTCTATCGAGAGCAACTTCATGGTGCTGAAGGCTCCAGGGCGCGCGAGTTCTTAGCAGAGCGTGGTTTCGAGGATAACGTAGTACTTCACTTTGGTCTCGGCTTCGCTCCGGATGAGTGGGAGGCCGTCCAGCAGCATCTTCTGGCAGCCGGTTTCAACGAGCATGAACTAGAGGTCGCTGGCTTGGTAAAACGGCGAGAGACTGGTAAGGGAACTTATGATCGGCTACGGGACCGTGTCGTGTTTCCGATCCGCGACCCGCGTGGGCGCCCAGTTGCATTCAGCGGACGTATCATCGGAGAAGGGGAGCCTAAGTATCTAAATTCACCGGAAACCATCACTTTTACGAAGAGTCAAACTCTCTACGGTCTTTTTGAGGCGCGCGAATCGATTAATTCTAAGGGTTTCGTGCTTCTGGTTGAAGGAAACTTCGACCTCATCGCCTGTGCCCAATATGGTTTACAGAATGTAGTGGCCCCTTTGGGCACGGCGTTCACAGAAGACCATGCTCGAAAGTTATCGCACTTCACGCGAAAAGCTGTTGTTGAATTCGATGGTGACCAGGCGGGCCAAGCGGCTGCTGAACGGACCGCTGGTATCCTTCTAGGGAATGGATTTCAGGTGAATGTGGTGCGCCTTCCCCCCGAACATGATCCAGATTCGTTCTTGCGGACGGAAGGTGCCGAAGGTTTTCGTGCCGCTCTGAGTCAATCAGTCACCGGTTTGGATTTCATGATCCACCGCGCAGGAGAGCGGGCAGACCTTGATACTCCGCGAGGTAAAGCGGAAGCGCTTTCATCGTTGCTTGCGTTTGTCGTACCGATCTCCAATAGGGTAGAGCGGGCCGAGTGGATTGCACGACTGGCTGAACGACTCCAAATAGAAGCCCGATTGGTTGAGGATGCGGCAGCGGATGTTCAGGCTAAGGGAAGGCGCAGGCAAAATCGTGTACGGTCGAAGGCCAAGTCTTCAGAACAACAGGAGAGCGCCAGCTCGTGGAAGGCACAGCTCGACAAGGTAACGTTAGCTGAGAGTGAATTGTTGCGAGCGGTGCTTGAGCATCCTGAGTGGCGTGAACAACTGGAGGAGATCTGTCCTTTCGATGCGATCCGGGATGCTCGGGTCCGCGCGTTACTGGACGCCGCCGCGACATGCGACGCGGACGGAGTTCCAGTGGACACTGGCAACCTTCTAGTGCGTGTCGCGCAAGAAGGTGCCAGCGCATTAATGTCACGGCTTCGACTTGAGGAGAAGAGTCCCTTAGATTGGGATTCCGCTCGCAACTGTGCGCTCGGGATTTACGATGACAGCTTAAGGCGAAGGCTGCGTGAAATAAACAAGGACATACGAGACGCGCTTGAGTCAGGCAACCACGAGTTGTTTGGGCAGCTGAACAAGGAAAAAATAACGCTGGCAAAAAGAATAGGCTCAGTTTAGTCGCTGCGGTACGGTATAGAAGATGGGGAGGAACATACTCTTGAGAACGTGGGCGGATGTTTTGCACTGACTCGGTAACGTATTCAGCAGATTGAAGCCAAAGCGTTGCGCAAGTTGCGTCACTCATCACGCTCGAAGCAGCTCACGAAAAAGCCAAAGAAATAGGGCCCTTAGCTCAGTCTGGTTAGAGCCCCCGGCTCATAACCGGTTGGTCCCAGGTTCGAATCCTGGAGGGCCCATTTATTTTTCCGAACTGCAACGCTCACCGATGTTTCCTCTGAGAAAGAGATCCTTGCGCAATTCTGGACGCGGGTATACAAATGATTGTTCGAGTGTATCGGCTAGCATGCCGAGAGGTGTTCGTAGATTGTTTCTTGGATCCTTTGCGATGAGAGCGTAGTGAGATCTCGAATTTTCAGATTGGAGCGAAACAAAATACTGCCCACCGGTGCGTGCGTCTGCGCTGCCTTGAGCGGTACGGGTGGGCTTCGGCCCGCCCGTTTTTTTGTGCCTGAAGGATGGCTTCAATGAGTATCAAAGATGGCTTGGCGGTTCTGGTAAATGTTCAAGCGCGTGAGCTTGAGCTCAAGTTTATCGACTCCGAGATTGCCGATGTCGAACAAGAACGCGCCGTAGCGCGTTCCGAAATTGAGGCTGCCGAGGGGGAGCTCGATGCGATCAGGGTTGCTCTCGAAGATGTTCGCTCCGTAGCTAAGCGACTTGACATCGATCTTAAATCCGCTGAGGAGAAGGTGACTAAGTTCAATGACCAGATGTTGACGGTAAGGACGAACCAGGAGCTATGGGCGATCCAGGAAGAAATTGGTCATGCAGAAAGAGCAGTTAGTGTCGTTGAAACGAAAATCCTGGAACAGCTCGAACACGAGGACTCTCTTAAGGTTTCCATTGGACAGAAGAGCAATGAACTGGCCCATGTGCGGGAGAGTGTTGATGTCGCCATTGCCAAGGCCAACAATAGGGAAGCGGAATTAATCTCCGTAAAGGCAAAAGTTGATGATGCACTCTCCAACCTGCAGGAACGCATTCCAGAAGACCTTATGAAGAAGTACGGGGATATCAAGATGGTACGTGGAGGACTGGGGGTGGCGGAGATACTTGATGAGATTTGTCTGGTGTGCAATTTCAAGATGCGCCCGCAGCTCTACGCCGACACCTTTAACTTTACTGACATCATGCAGTGCGAAAATTGCGGTCGGATCGTCTATGTTGCCGAACGTCTGGGGATTGTTTCTGCTGCAGATTCAGCGCAAGATGACATCGCTGCATCGAACAGCGACCAACCTGTTGACTCCGAGCCTGCTGCTGCGGGAGACATCACTAGCTGATTGTGGGGGACGTGGACAAGGTAGTTGTTTACGTTGACGGTGGCTCACGTGGAAACCCTGGAGATTCCGCTTTCGGGGTATACGCCTGCGATTCCGAAGACACTCCCATAGCGGCTTTTGGAGGCTTCTTGGGAACGATGACGAACAACCAGGCGGAGTACAGTGCGCTTTTAGCAGCGCTTGAATGGGCTCAAAGCGAAGGCGTCCAAGAACTCCATGTGAGATCGGATTCCCAGCTCATGGTGCGGCAGATGAAAGGTCAATACAAAGTTAAGAGTCCCAACCTTCGGCCGCTTTTCGAAGATGCTGTACAAAGAGCTGACCAGTTTGCACGGTTTACAATCGAGCATGTCTACCGGGAAGGAAATGTCGAAGCCGATAAATTGGCGAACCTGGCCATGGACTCTCGTGGATCGGTCAGAGGATTGCCTTAGCGAATTAATCTAAGAATCCCTGGTCACTCTACTCAAAACATTTCGGCTCATGGCGACCGAGTCGCCATAGGAGAGAAGGCAACTCTGGCATTGCCTGTTTCTAAGCTATGGCCGAGGCGCCCAGACTCAACAGGTCCAATCAAAATTTTGTGAGTAATTTGTTCCCTCGTGTCGCCCCTCCCGATGGCCTGAAGGTTCACTGATGGGTCAACGAAATGCCGCAGAGCATCCGGCCTGCATTATCTCCATCGCGCCGGTAGGACCATAACCAGTCGCTGTTGCATTTCGTACAGACTCCGGCGTTTGCAATATTGGGTTGACGCACACCCAGTTTCTGGGTGATCGCGGATGCGACCGATCCAAGGTTGCAGTGTGGTCGTTCACTCTTCGCAAAGGGTACAGGGGCCTCCGCGTCATAGCCTTGGTTGTTGAACGCGGCAAGGACCTCGGGGCCGACTTCATAGCAGCAGGGTCCGATTGAAGGCCCGATTCCAACCACGCAATCGGTGGGTTTGGTACCAAAGGCCGAAGCCATCAGCCCAATGGCATTCTCAATTACACCGGTAGATAAGCCACGCCACCCAGCGTGTACAGCGGCTATCACACCGGCGACGGGATCGGCGATCAAGACTGGAAGACAGTCGGCGACGGCGACAGCAATCGTGATTTCGGGACAGTTTGTGATAAGCCCGTCAGCGTGAGGCAGAAGATTCGTGCTTGTTTCGAAAAACTCCGAACGATCTGCTGGTTCTTCAGGCAATATGAGGACGTTGGCTCCATGTATTTGTTTAAGACGAGCAATGGGAGTGGGAACCACGTCCTCAAGGTGCCCACAGCGAGTGGCAAACCCATGTCGGATTCCGGGGAGTACCCACAAGTTTTCTAGTTGAACAATACCCTCAGCGTCGGGCGGGTTATGGATCATCACTTGCCTTAGTACCTTGCGAGTCCCGCCCGGTTCTCAACCCGCTTGGATAGGGTGAGTGGTAGGTGCTGAGATACGCGACCCTGTTCACGCCGCTGCATCTACGTTTCCTCCTACGGCTTTATTCCACTGGTTCCCCAGGGCTGCGCTGGAAGCCCCAGTCCGGAGATGGCCCCAGGGGAGGGGATCGTTGGGTTTGAGGGCACGGAACGCAAAGTGGTCGACTGATCCACCGCGTTCTTCCCATGTCCTAACCGCTTGACGCCAGGACCCAGTTTCCGCCCATAATTCAAGCAAGTCTCCAACACGGCGATCACCCCGGGACGTTAAAGCCTGAATTTCCGCAGAACGTGGCGACATTGCCTCGATGACAACGTTGGGGACCTTCGCAAGGCTGCGTCGCAACCAGCGCAATTTGGCAGCGTATTCGGATGGGCGGATTTGTTTAGCCCACTGGAAGGGTGTTGCTGGTTTAGGGATAAGGCAGTTAACTGACAGGGTGATAGTACCTATGCGGCCACGGTCACGGCTTTCCTCAATCATAATTTCACGCATTGCGGTACAGAGACTCACCAGGTCTTGAAGATCCGCCTCAGTTTCACCGGGAAGCCCAATAATGACGTAGTTTTTCAAGTTAAGGACACCGGCCCGAAAGATCATCCGTGTTTTCTCAAGGATCTCTTCGTTAGTAATTTTCTTCATAATCAGCTCTCGCATCCGGTCACTACCCGCCTCAGGAGCGATTGTGATACTGCGCTGGCCCGATTCGACGACGCAGCGCAGCAGAGGCTCACGCAGAGTCGAAATGATGAGACTGGGACTGAACACCTGGAGACCTCGTTCCCGCAGGCTGGAAGCGATCGCCTCAATGTCCGGATGGTCGAGCAGTGCAGTGGCTACTAGGCCAACCCTCTGTGTGGTTGGTAGCCAACGCTCGGCGGCT
This sequence comes from Acidobacteriota bacterium, assembly GCA_002731215.1. GTDB lineage: Bacteria > Acidobacteriota > UBA890 > UBA890 > UBA890 > UBA890. The sequence continues at coordinate 23,340 of PCAP01000040.1, forward strand.
GCGAGTACGTCGTCCACTTTGTGAACCCGGAACGGCAGGATGTTATAGCCGACCCAGCAATAGCGACAGCCTTTGGTGCAACCACGAGCCACTTCGATCATCGCCCGATCCCCGAATTCTGTTTCTGGTGTCAGGATTGAGGTCGACGCGACTGTCTCGGGGCCCTCGAATACTGCCCTTACCTTGGTCACACAAGGTGGGGCCCCATCCTGAGGTGTAAGTCCGGCAAACGTCGGATAGTCGGACGTTTCCGCTTGGTCGTAACGTGGTTCGTACAAACTCGGAACATAGAAACCAGGGGAGGCGGCTAAGCTTTGCAGCAACGCAGCTCGGGTTGGCAGATCGCTGTCAGTTAATTGTCCGCAAGAGTTTCCAGTTTTCTTGCTGTTAGCCTGGCCCAGAATGCTTTCGATTAACGGACGGACAAGCCCCTCTCCTTCCCCCACACAGCATAAATCGATAAATGGCGCCACAGGTTCCGGGTTTATCGAAACTGTAGCTCCCCCCATAATCACGATTGGGTGGGTTGCGTCCCTCTCCGCGTTGCGCGTTGGTAGATTGGCGAGGATAAGCATCCGGACCACGTTGACGTAGTCGTTTTCAAAAGAGGCAGAAAATGCGATCACATCAGCGTCCGAGACCGGACGTTGCGACTCCACAGTCATCAAAGGGGTGCCGCGCCTTTGATATTCTTCAATCTCGTGCTTGTCGGGTAAAAAGGAACGCTCACAGCACACATCGGGATGGTCGTTAAACAGGCGGTAGAGCGTGTGCATACCAAGATTGCTCATACCAACCGCGTATGTGTTGGGATAGGCAAGTACGACCCGAAGTCGTCCACCTTGGTTGGGTTCTACCAGGCGAATTTCTCGTTGGGCTCTACGGCGCAGATAAAGTGCGGAGTCTGACGACATTGGTGCTTTGTGGGACCAGTGGAACGAACAGAGAGCGAATTGTTTTCCAAGATTCTATCAAGAGATGCCGAAAGACTCCTGAAGGTGCCTTGTGGCCCGTGTTGCCTTAAGATCTCACCCGTTAGAGCGGAGACTTAGTGTTCCTCGCCTGGATTTTGGGTCCGCAGGAATGTTGGGACGTCTAGGTCCTCTTCGGCCGAGGCGTCTAAAGCGTGCGAAGCCATATTTTCCTCTTGACTGCCCGGGCGATAAAAATGGCCGGCGTCTGATGTTGCTCCGTCTGGGCCGTTATTCGTACCAGCACCACCACCGCCTCCGAACGCACCAGGGTAGATATCAACGCGTGACTGGAGTGGTGCCGTGGGTTCGAAACCGGTAGCGATGACGGTGACCTTAACGTTGTTCCCCATATTCTCGTCGATTACTGCACCAAAAAGAATGTTCGCGTCATCGTCGGCAGTTTCGTAGATGATCGACGCTGCTTCGTTAATCTCATGCAGCGTAATATCAGGGCCGCCAGTGATATTGATCAACACGCCCCGAGCGCCCTCGATTGAAGTGTCCTCGAGTAGTGGGCTCGAAATCGCTGCGATCGCTGCTTGCCTGGCACGCTCCTCGCCGCACTGCGTGGCCGTGCCCATGATCGCCATGCCCATTCCAGACATGACAGTACGCACGTCGGCGAAATCCAGGTTAACTAGGCCCGGTACTAAGATTAGATCGGCAATGCCTTGCACACCTTGATGGAGCACTGTGTCGGCTACTGAAAATGCCTCCACCAAAGGGGTTTCCGGCCCGACCATGGCTAAGAGACGATCGTTAGGGATTGATATTAGGGTATCTACTGCATCCTCAAGCTCCTGAAGGCCTTGATTGGCTTGCTGCATGCGCCGTTGCCCTTCAAAACGGAAGGGTTGGGTTACGACCGCTACCGTCAAGGCGCCGAGTTCGTTGGCAAGCCGAGCGATAACCGGCGCCGCCCCAGTTGCGGTGCCGCCACCAAGCCCGCCGGTGA
>PCAP01000071.1 GCA_002731215.1 Acidobacteriota bacterium
CCTGAAAGAGGCTGCCGTTAACCCGACCGCTGGTAACCTTGTGTGAGGGCTTTACGTGATTGACGTACCCGCAGAAGGTGAAGCCCTCACTATACGAGACCCCGATCTTTATCTTGACTGGACGATCAACGTAGTCTGTGATCGACAACGGAGAGATGCCCGCCAAAACCAGCGTGGCGAGGTCGTGTTCGTTTTCCCTGAGGTCTATATCTACCCGCTCCACAGTGGTGTAGTCCACGGCCACGCCGTCGATGGATACGTCCACAGAGTGTGGAGCAGCCTCCTTCTGAACCCTGTTAAGTAGTGCCATGGCTACGCCTCAGGAAGACGGAGGCGGGTACCAGCGGGGACCTCATCGGGGTACGGAATCTGAGGATTCACATCGGCCAGTCGCCAGTAGAGAGATGCATCCCCGAGGTGAAGAGCGGCTATCTCTTGCATGGTCTGGCCCTCTGTTGCAATTACCGTGTAGTACCTGCTGGAAGGACGAGACTTACGCTTGGTGACAGCACGACCGGCGCTGTCAGTGGTCTGGGTGTATCTAGAAGAAGGGGATAGTGCCATAAATCTACTCCATTGCTTCCGAAGTGCTTATCTCACCAGTACTACCATCAATTAGCCACGCAGCACTCTTATCCGGTGCGAACCTCTCGACACCCTCTTCCCCGAGAGAGTTGAAGGACAGGTTAGCGGTCCTCGTGTGCCACGGATAGTTGTTAGAAATCCCTACACCCGTTCCCGCCCCCATGCCCGACGACGAGGCAAGACCACCACTGATAGTCACAGCACCTTGGGGGGTATAGATGGTATTGGGCATATCTCCAGTGGTACTGCTCCTTGGGTGAATGTACATCAAGCCCGTGTCCAAGAGGTCCCCGTGCTTGTGTTCCATCTTCACCCGTAAGGCCAACCTCATCTGGTACTCAACGTCATACTGAATATCATCGCCCCCTCCGGTGTGTGTCAACGTGAGCGTGTCGGGGCAGGGGTCGTCGTAGAGGGTGGCACCGAAGAAGCCTTTAGCCAACCAGAACCTAGAGTCATCGTCTCCTACAGAACCGCTGCCAGAGGATATCAGGCCCCACCGATTACTGTCGCTCATGACAAGCCAGTCCTCCACACGGCGCTGCTGGAACTCGATATGTTCAGGACCGTAGAAGAAGTTCTTCTCGTATGGAATGTCCCCGAATACTCCGGGCTTGCCCGGTATTTCCGTGATGGGGAACGCCTTGGTATAGTACGGACCACTTTGACCGTAAGTGTCACTTCCAGTAGAGATCCCTGACCCGCGTTGGAAGTTCGGTTCTGCCCCTACAGCGAACAGGTTTTGCCTCGCTGTGTTGGACCACCCACCGAAGAAGTGATCGGTTTTCACGTAGTCAGACAGATTGCCCCACAGCACATTAAGTTTATCCACGGTGTCAGTCTTCAGACGCGCCCTCAGTGACATTCCCACCCATGACACAATCGACAGATCGGAGAGCAACTCATCCCATTGACCTGCCCGTTCCAAAGCAACCAATCTGTCACCCAATGGGGTGCCTGTGAGTTTACCGAACTGCCAAAACTTGAAGCCACCCCTAAACCTAGCCTCTACGGACCCGGCACCGGTTTTCGTGGCGGACCCATCAATTTCGATCTTATCTTCATCGTCCCCACTGCCTTTGCCTAACTTTGTCTTGGCACCATCGTTATGTTGTCCGATGTGATTGAAACCGGAGAGCATCTTCCACGAGGGGTCCTTTTGGCCCAGATCGAATAGGTCTCTGGCTAGGGTCCCTACATCAGGTACGATCACCTCCACCCCATCCTCTGATACCTCATACTCACTCTGTCCCAGTTCAAGGAAAGTAGTGAACGTAGTATTCTTGCGAGCAAAGCCCTGATAGATGGCGTGCATGGATATATCCACCACTGCCACCGTGGGGATCATCTCTGGAGAGAACTTCTGGTAGGAGACCGTCACACTGTTGACATACCCATCCACCATGAAGTTCTCCGAGAACACTGCCCTAATCGGATTGGGTACCAAGAACGCAGAGTTGTGAGCGTTCGCCCCAATCAGGTCTATGCCCAGTTCGTCGGCCAATGCTTCGAGATCGTTCTCCGACCCTTCGTCTTCTTCTTCGGTTATCGCCCCTGTAGCCACCAACCTGTCATAGCGTGCCTTGGCGTAGTTGACCGCATCTCTGGTGATCCGCTGGCCCGTGATACGGTCCAGCACCATGATGTCAGCGATGACACCGAGGCGCCCAGCCTTCTCGTGGAAGGCCAAGTCATCTAGGGGGGTGTCGTTACTCTCCAGTACCTCGGCCTCTCGTCCACTGGAGCGTGTGCCTTCCGCGTTATGGCGTTCTCGTACCTCTGTTTCTCTGTTGAACAGCATCGTCCAGCCAAAGGACATATCACCAATACCGGGCTGGAGCAACTGGGTAGGGGACTGGTTGATCCACAACTGGGTGTCTGTACGTGCGCTTACGGCACGAGTCAACTGGTTAGGATTGAACTGGAAGTGCAACTGGGCACCCAACTGGTGCTCTAACGCCTCTTGCACTGACAACTCCACGTTAGCGGTGGAGTACTCGAACACCTCAGTAAGCAGGCGAAGGTACCCTCGTTGAATATAGTTATCTGTGGGTAGTTGCTTCGGGTAAAACTCAAAGGGAGGGTTCGTGGTGGGTCTTCTACCGAGGCTCGGATCAGGCATCAGGACCTCCTAAGAGACCGCACGGCCTCAGCCGTTTCGATCATGTGGATGACCTTCTGGGCCAGACGCTGTGCGTCCGCTGCGTCGTTGCCGCTGCCGTTCAAGTGGATGACCGGAGCGATGGTTACGACAGCGCCCCCTCCCCCATCATCTCCTACATCAGCAGTTACACCAGCAGTTACACGAGCGGTATTAGCGGTTTCAATGGTCTTGATGGATTCAGCAATGCCCATGCCCTTAGTCATATGCACATTGCCAGCGGACACACCAGCGGACCTACTGGCCCCGGTGCGGGTATGCGAGACATGACCAGCGGCTGAGGTTGTGGCGGGTTGTGGGTTGGCATGTCGCTGCTTTGCGCTGGTCATGTCGCTCCCGAAACTGCCTGCGGGAGCGACATGCCACGGCTCACCGTAGGAGTCCCCATGGCGTAGACCAAACCTGTGGGCATTGGCGACGATCCACCCGTACGAAGTCTTGGGCCCCAAGTCCGCTGCCAGACCCACTTCATGCAACGACGAGCCGGGCGGCGCGGCGTAACCCTTCGCCTTACCCACGGCGTTGAGACTGTATGTCTTACCCTCAAATGATCGGTTGCCTTCGGGGTCCTCATCGTGCCTCTCAAGGAACAGTTCCCGCTGTCGCTGCGTGCTTCGGACGCCACTGGTCAAACTAAGCGGTATGCCCTCTATCTCGGCCGCTCTAGCCATGGCCCTCAGTTGGCCCTTGAACCCTACGTCCATGTCGGGCTCGGTTATCTCAGCAGGGTCACCGATCTTCCCAAGTACGGAACCACCCGCAAACATCGCCGCAGCGGCAGGTTGCATGCCGGGGAGCATCATCCCAATCGACCCCAGCGCCCTCATGGAACCTGAGATACCACGGAGCCACGGATTGTTGGTAACATTAATCTGAGTCCCGATAATACCTGAGAGTTTGTCCTCAAGGGCACCAAATGTGCGGATCAGGGCCTGCGTGTTCTTCTCCAACTGGGCGTAGTTGTCCACCTGCCTGCGGTAGAAGTTCTCGGCCCTGTCCACTTCGGCCATGCTCGTCTTCTCACGCTCTATGGCGTACCCGCCCTCGACGCCCATACGGCGCCGGTCCTGCTCATTGGACGGGTCGTACATACCCTTCCCGCCCTTCTTCTGGTACTGGATGTTCTCCTGAGCGTACTGGAGTACCAAGTTCTGCATATCCACGGGGAGGCCGGTACGAGAAAGGTTGGCCCTAGTCATGGACCCGGGCTGGAATGCCCCCTCCACCATGGACTCACTCGTAAGACCCATCCTCTGAACCGTGGTTCGGATAACGTCCATCGGGTCCCGTGCCTTGCCTCCGGGGCCGTACAGTCCGGTGCCCAGCATCATGGTCATCAGGTTCGATGAGCCCGGCTGGGCCATTGCGGAGATCATCTTCGTGGCGTCCTGTGTGGAGTACCCGAAGCCCGAGGCGACCCTGATACCCTCCACACCAGCGGCCATTGACTCTGGGTTGATGCCCATAGTGGTCTGGAGGTTCATCATTGCGGGGATACCATCGGGACCCAGCATCCTGTCCGTCATGGGCTGGCGCCACTTTGCTTGGTATTGCAGTTGTGTACCGCCGTGCATCTGTCTCATGAGCATGCCGGTTCTATCGGCCTCTAGGGTGTATTCGGCCCTACCCTTAATGTTCTCAGCACTAGCACTTATCAAGCCCGAGACCTGCGCGAGGAACGGAGAGAGTTCACCCTCCTCACCAAGCGCAAAGGAGTCCTTCATAAACTTCCTACCACGGCCGGGTGGCTTTGGTGTCTTAAACTTAGAATTGAGGTCGGCGTTGGTCCCGTAGCCGACATAGCCGGGTGCCGTCGGTGACGGGACGGCACCCGCAGCCGTGGTCCCACCACTGGAACCTGTGGTGCTCCACCCGGCTGAAGCGCCTCCCATGGCCCCAGCCACCCCGCCTAGAGCAACCTGAAACTGTTGAGCGGCTGCTAGGGCCGACTTTATCTCAGACTTGAAGGTACCGATGTTGCGGTTTAAGGTACCGAACTCTTTGTTTAGACGGGCAAGACCCGAGGCGTCCACCGTGAACCGCGCCTTGGCAGACAGAAAGGCTTCCCTGTTCTTCTCTATACCGCCAGCGGTGAGATCGTCTTCAGGCGTATCGGGATTGATAAGTTCAGGCATGGGTTACTGATTCCTCCATCTAGCCATGTCCCCCCAGAAGGAGCGTTGCCGAACAGACATTGAGCGTATATCTCCTAGCGTAAATCCCGTATAGGCACTGGCGATTATGTCATAATCCCAGTATACTGTTGTTAAGTTAACCGAATAAAAGGTAGGCCCAGTCTAAGACCATCGTGACCGTCTCGTCACAATGAGCGCACGGGGCTTCCACCTCCTCCAACGTCGGGCCGGGCTGGTTCTCCACTATGGCGCTGACGATGAGCCGCCGGTCCGCTATGGACAGTTCCCGTGCCCACTGCTTCTTTACTACATCCGTACGATCATCGTCCCACACAACACACTGTACGATGATCGCTGTATTCTGAGCAGCCAGAGTATCACCGGACGCTGCGATTGCCTGTGCGTCCTTGCCCGTGGGGTAGCGTACCTGAATGGGCCTGCCGTCACGTAGCGTCACCGGGCGGGTCTTTCGAGGATCGTTTACCGGCTGCTTCACCGGGAAGTCCTTGTCCAGATTGACCAGAACGTCACTGCTTCCTTCGCATGCCGGGCAGGTGACGACAAAGGTCCGCACGTTACCGTACGTAGCCTTAACCACTCCGAGGAACAGCAGATCACGGTCTCCCACGATCAGGTTGTCGAGGACTGAAGGGTCTTCTGATACCCGGAGGGCACCAACGTTCTCAACAGCGCGGCTCAACAGCACGGACGTGTACTCCGCATAGGAGAGGTTCTCTCTAGTGCTGAGTCGCGCAAGTTCTTCCTCGTCTTCCCCGGTCATCTCCCGAACAGTGGCGTTAGTCTGCCACTCCCCGGTATCCACATCCACTACCCCCCTGATGAGTTCGACCGTCGTTGGAGCAGCCTTACCCACCTCAGGGGGCGGTTCTTGTAGTGCCTCTTCTAGGTCTTTGGCCTGCGCGGCCAATTCCAGACTCATGTAAGTCTCCTTATTAGTTGTCTACTTTATTATGACTATCAGCCAGCGCCGGGACTAAGCAGGCCCGTAGTTGACGTTCGCTACGGCCCCATCACCCTCGAAGTCGTCGTCGCCCTCCCACAGGACAGTGAAGCCCTCGTGGTGCAACTGCAACTGCTGGATCAGCAGGCCGTTGTCGCCAGCGTTGAGGTCGCTCACCGAGTACGAGCCGGGCCAAGCGTTGTACAACTTGATCATCAGACGCAGGGGGAGGTCCGCCTTGGCCTCAGAACTGGGGTCCTGATCATACACGTAGTTACTGCTGGTGACAGGATGATCAAACACCTTCACCGTGACCGTGCAGCGATAATCAGAACCATCTAAGTTGCTGTGTTGGCTTCCATTACCGCTGGAACCCTTTTCAAGTATCCCGCCCTGCCATGCGTGGATGAACTGCTGCCACTTGAACAACTGTGACTGGTTGGCGAACATGCCACGTGCCAGAGACACCGGAGCGAAGTCCGACTGCCCGACCATCTTGTGTGGGTGGGTGTTCATCCCGCCTTCCCGGTAAGGGATGACCTCGTTGGTGACGGCGATACCGGACATCTGGGCAAAGCCCAAATTGTCTAAGCCGTCAGCCAAGTCCTCCAGTTCCGCATCTTGTGGGTTGATCAGCACACGGAACTTGAAGTTCCTAAGTGGATCAGTCCTGAGGGTTTGTGAAGTAACTGTCATGTGCTATTCCTCCTTAGAGGGTATCGGTGGCGTTGGCTCCGCCGGTCCATTGGCTGACATTGATAACCACATACTCAGCCGGGTACTGAAGAGCCAGACCCACTTCAACGTGGAGTTCGCCGTTCGAGACTGTGCTTGTGGTATTGTTGGTGCTGTCGCAGGTCACGTAGAACGCTTGTGCGGACGTGTTGCCCTTAAGGCCCCCCCGTCCCCACAGGCCCCTAAGTTCCTGCTCAACCACGTTCCTTACTCGTGTCCGAAGGTTGACATCGTTGGGCTCAAACACAGCGAAGGCCGTGATGGTCTTCATGCGAGCCTTCACGAAGTTAATCGTACGGCGGATCGGGATGAACTTATCCGGGGAGGTGAGCGCAAGGGTCCTAGTGCCGTTGACGATGGCCCCTGTGCCCGGGACCAGCCGGATCGGGTTGATGTGTGCGTCGTACAGCGTGCCCTCCTCAGACTCCGTGTAGGTCGCTGCCAAACCGAAGACATTGGCAAGGTCCAGACTGAGGCCAGCCGGTGCCTTGGCAACGGAGTGCATACGCTCTGCCTTCCCGTAGATCGCCATGATCGCTCCGCCCAGAGGGGCGGTACGCAGGGCCGCTGGTCCGGTCTTGGTGGGATCAGACACGGTGGCGGCAGGATAGTACACTGCCCCGTAGCCGCTGTTGGTGTAGGCGCTCGTAGCGGTAACTGCTGCCGATGCCGTCAAGGCGGTGGGATCGGGATCAATGACAATGAACCCAGTACCCCTCGTAGACGCATAGGACAAGGCGTAATTAACGTCTGACGATGCCGAGCGTCCCGGCAGGTTGATCACGAGGTCCCCGGTCACCTGATCGAGGTAGTTGAGGGCCGCACTGTAGTCGGCTGCTAGGACGGCCGTTCCGTCAGAGCCTCCCGCCAGATAAGCCGTACCCGTAGTGACCTTAGTGTTTGCGTGCTTGGCTGCCGTGGACACGGCAGACACTGTCAGGTAATCGGAGTAATTGTTGAGCAGGGTCAAGACGTAACGGCTGTGATTGGGATCAAGACTGATCTCCGCCCAACGCTCCTTCTCAGCACCCGCCAACTTGATAATCAGGTTGAAGGTGCCGTACGTGGTAGCCGAAGCAACCTCGACACCAGCGGAGACCTCCACAGTCAGGTCACTACCCCAAGCGCCAGCGTTCTCTGCGGTAAGCAGGAACATATTGGCGGGGGTGCCCGCCTCGGTGCCCGCCACGTACGCCGTGGCCTTGGCGGCGGTACCGCTCGTGGCCCCGCCCGCAAGGGTGTGGGAGACCTCCGTGGCGTAGGCCGCATTGATCTTCACACCAGAGGCGTGGTTGGTGGTGACCTGTGCTGACACCGTGATGTACTGGGAGCCAGTGACCGCATGGTTTACAGCGATTGTGGCCGAAGTATCAGCAGTGTCGTTGTCGAAGGTCAGACCGGGGAAGGTCTCCTTGGTAACACCCTTGTACTTGACCGTGAGGTCGATGATACCCGAACCGCCAGAGGCGTCATTCTCGTCGTTATCGGCGTTCTCGGTGATGTGGATTGAGATCCAGTCCCCATCGACACCCTCCAACTTGGACGTAGCAGTAAGCAGACCTTGGCTGCTCCCGTGCGTGACCACAAAGGCTGATGCGGTGTTGGCGGTAGTGCTGGTGGTCAAGACCCTGACGACGTAACATTCCACACCACCATTGGAGAAGTACTGGTACACGGAGTACCCCAACTCGTATGACGAGTTGATGTCACCAAAGGTACTAACGAACGCGTTCCATGACGTGATCAGAACAGGTTTACCAATGGGACCACGGGGGGATTGCCCCACAAACGAGGCAGTAGTTCGACCGGACCGGTTCGTGACAACGGCCTTTAACGGGGACTCGGTGACGAACACGCCGGGACGTGAGTAGACAGGCATTACAGTTTCTCCTTAATACGGTGGGTTACAGGTTTCATGCCAGAACATCTGTTGTGAACTTGTCCTTGAAGAGAACCTCGGCCTGTGCAGTGACCTGCCCCAGACCCACAAGGATGGTGGATGGTATCTCTGATGTAACGGACAGAGTATAGACCTTTCGGAATAGCCTCTTCTTAAAGCCCGCTTCTTCATCAAGCATGTCAGCGCTACGCCAATCCAGCATGTCCATGTGGCGGTGTGTGTCATCAGCACCAACCTCAAGGTACCCCCTGCGGAAGGGGGCCACCTTGGTCAGAATATGTGCTTGGAGGTAGCGATCATGCAGTGCAGAACGAGTAAATGTGGTTACTTGGTAGAGCAGGTCCACCGGGGTATGTTCCATTGCGGTAATAAACGGTGACCCAGACACCCCACCATATGTGAGCGTAGTAATATCCGTGGTCTCGTTGGGCCAATATGTAAACACAGCGCTACCATGGGTAGTGTAATGTCCTGAGGGCTGGCCTGAGGGGGCGGTATCACGAAAGGCATAGATATTGGTATCGGAATGCTGGCGGTTCGCTGCATGGTTGATGTCCAAGAGTTCAATCGTAATGAAGGGGTACGTACGCTCCGTCTCACCCTCCGGGTACCGGAAGAACACCTGCACGTCACGGGTCGAGTCCCGGTCGTCCACGAGTTGGATACCAGAGAACTTCTCCTTGAGGGCCTGATCCTCAGCAAGCAGGAATCCGGTGCGATTAGGCATCCACTACCACCTCTCCCATGGCCCGGCGGACTCCCTTGCCCACCTTATTGGCGACCTTGTCGCCTTCCTTGAACAGCGTGCGGCGCACGAACGCCCGAGGAGGAGTAGTGGCGTCCCCGAACTCCAGCGCTGTGGCCTTGGTTTGCAGTTGGGTGGGAACATCGAAGAGACCGAACACCAGTTCGTCCTGCTCATCCTCGTTCGATACCACATCGTAGTACTGTGACAAACGACGATAGTCGTCGTCTTTCTCCAAGTTCTCCCGGGACTCCTTGACGTGCTCTTCCAGAACCTCGTTCATGGAGTATTCCAGCATGGCAGGAAGTAATGAGGAGAGAAGATCGGCGTACTCAACGGCCGATGGAATGCCGGAAATGAGTCCGCCCGAGGGCAAGGAGGCGTCAGTACTCAATGACATTGAAGCCATACGCTCTCCTAGCGTCCTCTGGGCAGTTGGGGGGCCCCAGCGCTCGCTGGAACCTCATACTAATGATACACCATTTAGAAGAAGTCTGGGTCGGGTTAATCACCTCTGAGTATGCTTGCCCAGTCTTGCTGCTGTTTTTGCCAAGCCCCGTGGGCAATGCGTACCATGTCCGGTGCGAACTCAATGTTCCTTTTATTCGCATCGTCAGTAGGGCTGTCTTCGGGTCTAAAGTAGAAACTCTCCCCGCTCCATGCCGAGTCTGGATCGAGGCGCTCAGGAGGGTCGGCAAACTGTGTCAGACTCAAATATCCGC
>PCAP01000013.1 GCA_002731215.1 Acidobacteriota bacterium
ACCTTTTTGCCGATCTGTGCGCATGAGCCGACCAAGGCGTGCGAATCGATGAGCGTGCCATCGTCGATGTAGGCGCCGATGTTAACGTACATGGGTGGCATGCAGACTACGTCGCGGCCGATGTAAGCGCCTTCCCGAATCGAGGAACCGCCAGGGACGATGCGGACACCTTCGTCGTCGTCGAAGCGCCGGGTTGGCAGGGTGTGTTTGTCAACAAAACCTAGAGGCCCAGCGTCGACTGTGCGCTCGCTGCGGCCAACCCGGAAACCTACTAGGATGCCTTTCTTGACCCAGGCGTTCGTCTGCCAGCCTTCGATGCTCGGTGTCGCGGCCCGAACAGTGCCACTACTCAGGGCGTTGCGAAACGCGGTGAAGGTCTCGCCGGCGCTATCGGGAAGTTCTTTGGCGTCAAACTTGAACAGCGTTTCAATTTCATCGCGCAGCTCATCCGTTGTCATCGATGTCTCCTAGGATGCCGTCGAGCACGCTACCAAACTCGAAGCATCCCTTCCTGCCGATGACCCATTGGGCTGCTAGTAGTGCGCCGGCCGCGAAGCCTTCGCGGTTACCAGCCGTGTGGGTGAGCCTTACGGTGTCCGTGGCGCCGTCGAAACCTAGGGTGTGCTTTCCAGAGGCGGTGCCCGCGCGCAGGCTAACGACGTGAAGCGCTTCAGTATCTATTGACGACTCGGGGTTGCCTGCCTGTATGGTTTTCTTGGCTTTCGCCGTTTTTGTCACGAGACGAGCAAGGTGCAAGGCAGTTCCACTCGGTGCGTCCACTTTGTCGCGGTGGTGATGTTCCCAGATATATGGGTCGTAGTCAGCGTGTTCACTGATTGCATCGAACAGTTGCGCCGCATGCGTCGCGATACGGAAAAATAGATTGGCGCCAATCGACAGGTTGGCACCGTACACGAGGGTTGCACCCCGCTTGTCTACAAGCTCCCGTACTTCGTCCAATTGGTCGTTCCACCCGGTGGTTCCGACGACCAGGGGAACACCGACATCGGTGGCTCGATCAATATTGTCAAACACCGCTGTTGGCACGGTGAAATCGATCGCTGCGTCGATCGAGGCAAGCGCTTCACCGGTGATCCCAGTGCCCTGAGGGTTATCCTCAACATCGAGGCGCACGCCAATTTCATGCCCTTGGGCAATCGCCAATCGTTCGACCTCGCGGCCCATGTGTCCGTAGCCGAATAGCGCGAGCTTCATTGGGCCACCTTAGTATCAACGAGAAGTTCGTTGACGTCATCGACAGCAAGCTCGAAAGGGTATTGGTTCATATCGAGTGTTCCGGCAGGAGAAAAATCAATGCCCTCAGCCTCTAGAAGTTTTTGTTGTCGCCCTGGTTGTTTTCCGGCCACACGGTCGGTTGAGCAACCTCCGCTCGCGTTAACTACACGATGCCAAGGTACGTCTGCGGGGCACCCGTGCAAGGCCCAGCCTACCGCCCGCGGTGTTAAAGGTCGGGTGCAGAGCGTCGCGACTTGCCCATAACTCATCACCCGACCGGGTGGGATTAACCTCACGATTTCGTAGACTTCTTCCCAAGTGTTCGAATCGGTCACCGGTTCCCCGTTTCTTAGCCGATGCTAGCAGAGGAGACGGCGGCACTGACCCCCGTCCACTTAGCTTCTACGGGTAGAGACGTTTTTTTGCCCAGGTATCGTCTTTGTATACGAAGACCACCCTGTCGTGCATGCGATGAGTCTTATTGCTCCAGAATTCTATGCGTTCCGGATGTAGTCGGAAGCCGCCCCAGAAATCAGGCCTTGGGACGTCACCCCCGGAGAACCGAACCTTGGCCTTGTAGTACGCGGCGAGTAACTCGGCCCGCGATTCTAGCTCCGTGCTTTGCTTGGAGGCCCAGGCTGCCAACTGGCTGCCACGCTCACGAGAAGTGAAGTAAATGTCCGATTCGTCGTTGCCGGTGCGTTTGACGATGCCCTCGACACGGACTTGTTCCTTGATCGACTCCCAATAGAAGCAGAGAGCTGCTTGTGGGTTGGCCTCGATTTCGCGTGCTTTACGACTACAGTAGTTAGTGAAAAAGACAAAACCACGTTCGTCAATCCCGCGCAGTAGCACCATGCGCACCGATGGTTGGCCGTTTGTGTCAGTGGTGGCGAGCGCTACGCGGGTATGGTCGCCTGGATCTTCCTTCTCAGCGCGCTCATAAATCTGCAGGAACCGGGCGATAGGATCATTCATAGTCTCTTAGTTTACCGGAGCTTTGAGGTTGGTGGTTTCCGCATAGAGCACATTGATACACCTTGCAATTTTCTTGGTGGGGTCGTTCAATGAGATAGCTTCCCAATTGAACAAGACTGGTAACGATTCGTAGACACGAGGGAAACGAGATGGCTGCGTTCACACTCAACATAAATGGCCGCGACCACATGGTTGAAGTGTCCCCAGAGATGCCCCTGCTTTGGGCGCTTCGCGACGTGCTCGGGCTCACCGGGACGAAGTACGGTTGTGGTATGCAGCAGTGCGGTGCGTGCACCGTACACATCGACGGCGAGGCGCGTACTTCCTGCCGCACTACGGTAGGTTCGATCGGCAACAGCAAGATCACTACGATCGAGGGCATTTCGCCGGAAGGCTTCAACGCGGTGCAAGCTGCTTGGATTGCCGAAGATGTGCCGCAATGCGGCTACTGCCAAACCGGGCAGATAATGGCTGCTACTGGCCTGTTGGCGAAATACCCGAATCCAACTGACGACGACATTGATCGTGAAATGGCACGCAACATCTGCCGCTGCGGTACTTATGATCGTATCCGTAGGGCAATTCACCGGGCTGCTGAGAGCATCGAACCATGAACAACATCGCCAAGATCGATCGCAGAGACTTTATTCGATTGGGGGGAATGGCCGGTGGTGGTCTCGCCATCGGTGTTTACGGGGGTTACGACACCGTGGGCCAAATGCTGCCTGCTAACGGTAACGATACGGCCCAACTTAACGCTTTCGTGCAGATTGATACGGATGGCAGTGTCTCGATCTGGGTCGCCAAAGTCGATATGGGCCAGGGCGTGCGTACGTCGTTGCCGATGATTGTCGCTGATGAACTCGACGTAGCTTGGGATGACATCCGCGTTGTGCAAGCGGACGCACACCCGGATAAGTACGGTCGGATGATGACGGTGGGGAGTTCAAGTGTTCGCCGGGGCGCCTGGATGGGTTTACGGCAGGCAGGCGCTTCAGCGCGGGAGATGTTGATTTTGGCGGCAGCGGGACGCTGGGGAGTTTCTACTGATGAATGTAGTACCGATTTGGGCGCGGTGATTCATTCAGGTTCAGGACGCAGACTCTTGTATGCCGACCTAGCGGAAGAGGCGGCAGCTATTCCAGTTCCGGACAAACCAACTCTCAAGAACCCGTCGGAATTCCGCTACATCGGTAAACCGATGAAGCAGTTAGATACTCCAGCCAAGGTAAGGGGAGAAGCTGATTTCGGGATTGATGCCCGTCCTGAAGGGTTGTTGTTCGCTACTGTGCTGCACTGTCCGATTTTCGGCGGTAGCGTTGCTAGCTTCGACCATGCGGAAGCATTGGCGGTTACGGGCGTTCGCCACATCTTCGAGATCTCGTCTGGCATTGCTGTTGTCGCCGACAATACATGGGCTGCCTTCGAGGGTTCCGACAAGCTCGATGTTACCTGGAACGAGGGTGACTTCACGATGAACACCGCCGACATCTTCGAGCACTTCGCTGAGGTGGCTGAGGATGAAGGTGTTGAGGCTCGCAGCGAAGGTGATATTACTGCCGGGCTCGCAACGGTCGAGACTGGGGTCAAAGCGGTCTACGAAGCACCCTATCTTGCCCACGCGACTATGGAGCCGATGAACTGCACCGTTCACATACAGTCTGACTGGGCCGAGGTCTGGGTACCGACGCAAGGACCCCAGGGGGTGCAAAGCGCAGTTGCCCGGCTCGCCGGGATTCCAGAGGAGCGAGTTGTCGTGCACCCGATGTTTGTTGGTTGCGGCCTTGGCCGACGGTCGGCGACCGATTTTGTTGCTGATGCAGTTGAAACGGCGATGAAGGTTGATTCTCCGGTTCAAGTTCTCTGGACACGCGAAGAAGACATGCGCCATGACCTCTATCGGCCGGCTGCCTACGCTAAGTTCGAAGGTGGTGTCGATGCTGATGGCGACATTGCTGCCTACCAGCTACGGGCCGTTGCCCAGCCACTGAGTCCGACTGGTAGCGGTAGCCGAGGTGGTCGTGGAGGTGGCGCCCAACGTCCGGACCGCAACGCCGTCGATGGACTCGTGTCGATGCCCTATGAGGTTTCCAACTTGCTGATTGACTACGGCAGGCCGAGACCACAGGTTCGTACTCCAACCGGCTACTGGCGATCGGTGGGACCATCGCAGAACTGTTGGATTACTGAGAGCATCATCGACGAGTTGGCCTATGCGGCGAAGCGCGACCCGCTTGAGTTCCGATTGTCGATGCTCGGTAATGCGCCCCGTATCCGCCGAGTGCTTGAAGTCGCTGCAGAGAAGGCGGACTGGAGCACACCGCCACCCGTAAACCGGGGACGCGGTATCGGGCTGGTGATCGACAAGGGCGGCTACGTTGCCCAGGTTGCCGAGGTGTCGGTAGAACAGGGTGCGCTGCGTGTGCACAAAGTTACCTGCGCGGCAGACTACGGGTTCGTTATCAACCCGCTGGCCGTCGAAGCACAAACTGTTGGCTGCATTGTCAACGGTCTTGCAGCGGCACTCTACGGTGAGATCACGCTCGCTAACGGAGGGGTAGTGGAAAGCAACTTTCACAACTACCAGTTGTTGCGCATTGATGAAATGCCAGAGGTCGACATCCACTTGGTTGATAGTGACGAGGAACCAGGAGGTGCTGGTGAGCCAGCTTTACCACCGACGATTCCAGCGGTTACCAACGCGATCTTTGCTCTGACTGGCAAACGAATCCGCAAGTTGCCGATCAAGAACCATCAATTGTAGATCAGTGTTTCGAACGAACACGAGGATGGCGCCCTGCTCCTTTAGTCGTGGGGGCGGTACGAGGCCACGCGCTTCGGGTCGGTCTCCAAACACGGACCGCCGATAAGATCAACACAGTAAGGGATCGCGGCGAACACTGCGTCGAGGCACTCGGCGATCGCCTTGGGACTGCCGGGGAGGTTGATGAACAAGGTGCTGTTGCGAATTCCTGCCAGTTGCCGCGACAGGATCGCAGTGGGAACGTAGCGTAGTGAAACGGTGCGCATTTGCTCGCCGAAACCAGGCAACAACTTCTCGCAAACGGTCTCGGTGACCTCTGGGGTGATATCGCGCGGTGCGGGCCCAGTGCCTCCGGTGGTTACGACGAGGCAGCAACCAGCGTCTGCCATCTCGATCAAGGCTTGTTTGATTGGGTCGTGTTCATCCGGAACGATGCGGCTGTCGGCCTCCCACGGGCTGGTAAGAACCTCGTCGAGGTAGTCGTGTACTGCCGGGCCGCCCCGATCCTCGTACTCGCCGCGACTGGCCCGGTCTGAGACGGTCAAGATACCGATGCGTGCTACTGCATTTTCTTTCATTTGGGCAAGATGCCTGACGCATCAAAGATGCGCAACCAACGATCCGGTGAGTCTTCTACCATTGGACAGCGCTTCCAAAACCGACGAAAAAGTCATCCTCAAGGCCATTGAGGCCATAGCCGATTCGGGCGTCAAGTTGGAAATCGCTTTCAACCAGGAACGTGACACCTCCGTTAACGTAGTCTTCCCTAGGGCCGTCCCTGACCATCGTGTAGGCGCCAAAGTATTCGGCATAAGTGCCCCATCGGTCCGTCAAGGCGATACCGAGACTCAGCGTAGCCCCGGCTTCATGGGATCGTGTATCAACTGCCACCTCGTTTGTGTACGAGTATGAGAAGTTTGTTCCGAGAGCCAGCCGTTCGCTTAGATCCCAACTGACCGAGAGGCGTATCTCGGGTTCAATCTTATTTTGACTCATTAGAGCCGAACCAGTTGGTACTGAGGTAGATGCCAGCACGGCGATCTGGGGATTCCCCAATCCCTTTTTACCCTCATTGTTTAGGAGTCGCAGCTTCAGGCCGACGGTTGAATCTTGCAAGCCATGGCTAGTCCCAGTCTGGCCGCGTGCCCACTGGTACGAGTTTATTCCAAAGCGCAGTTCTAAAATGTCCGCTACCCCGACACGGAGAAGGATCTCGCCCAGGCTATGGATTCTGACATCGTCGACTTTGTCAAATGTGTATCCGGACTCAAGCTGGAAAACCCCAACAGCGACAGTAACGGCGCTTTCGGTAGCGTCAGGGCGGTCGGTCACCATCGGTGGAGAGCCAGTTTCTTGGGCTAAAGCGTCAAACGGGAGAACGACGAAACCTAGTATTGCAAGAAGCGAGCTCATTGCCACTGCTGTTATGCAGCTTGGCCTGCCAAACGGATATTTTCGTCCATGATCCTTATAGGACAGCCGTCTAGCAGGGAATTGATTGCTCATTACGTTTCTCTTTCATGATTGCCGGAATGGATTTTTTTTGATTCATTCCGTTCTTATATTTTGACTTATCAAAATTTGAAGTCAAGAACTCGCAGTGCGGTTACTTGGCTGCAATGGATACGTGTACCGCATATGCTTCCGCGGATGGAGAGAGGAACGCAGCTTAGACTCGGGCGCGTAGGAAACATGCGTCTGAATCGTCGCTCTTTGCTGCAGGCAGCGGCCCTGACTGCCTCGTCGATGCCCAGTAAAGAAGGGCAGGTCGGGAATCGAGCTCTTGAACGTGATCGACACGATCGTCCCCGCCTAACGGCGGACGAGCCTGCAAAGTGGAGGCGGCGGGAATCGAACCCGCGTCCGAAAACTATCGGCGTAAAGCTTCTACATGCTTAGCCCACCGCTTTAGTTTCGCGGGTAGCAAGCCGGGTGGGCCAGCTCAGCTTTCCGCTAGTCTGACTAAAATCTCGCTACGACGCCGTCAGGCGTGACGCGCAGCACAGCCTATATAGCGACGTTCGTCCTGGCCCCTATAGGCGAAAGCCTGGCGAACGCTGGCCGGGGTTAAGCGGCCAGAGCTACCGGTTCGTTGGCAGTTGTTTTGAATTACCCACCAGATTAACGAGCACGC
>PCAP01000041.1 GCA_002731215.1 Acidobacteriota bacterium
ACTGGGATCACAACTTTGCCTCACCTGAGGGATCTTATAATCCGGGGCCCGATTAGCGTTACTGGACTTTCCGATACGCCTAGCCGGGAGCGGATCTTTATCTGTCGTCCGACTGGCTCAACGGAAGAAGGGATCTGCGCCCGTAAGATCATCGCCCGGGTCGGGAGTGAGGCCTACCGCCGCGATTTGAGCAAGGATGAGATCGACGCCTTAATGCCGTTTTATGAAAATGGTATGGAGAAAGGTGGGTTCGAGGCCGGTATCCGCACGGCGGTGGAGGCTATTCTGGCAAGCCCGAACTTTGTTTTCAGGCTTGAGCGGCAACCCGATAACGTAATGCCTGGCGAGACGTACCGCCTTGGCGATACTGATCTTGCTAGCCGGCTATCTTTTTTCCTTTGGGGTACACCCCCAGATGATGAACTTCAGAGTATCGCTGCCGAAGGCAAACTTTCAGCACCTGGGGAGCTTGAACGCCAGGCTCAACGAATGTTGAAAGACCCGCGCGCCGAGGCTCTCGGTGTCCGTTTTGCCGGCCAGTGGTTTCGGCTTCAGGATTTGTACAAAGTTCGTCCGGACCCGAATTTCTATCCTAACTTTGACGAAAATATCGCCGATGCTATGCGGCGTGAGACTGAGCTGTTCTTCAACCACTTGGTGGCTGAGGATCGGAGCGTCTTGGAGTTGTACAAAGCGGGCTACACCTTTTTGAATGAACGCCTAGCACTTCATTACGGAATTCCTGGCGTTTCTGGCACTCAGTTTCGGCGTGTCGAATACCCCGATGATAAGCGGCGTGGAGTTTTGGGACACGGTAGCGTCCTAGTGCTCACCTCGTTTGCTAACCGCACTTCTCCAGTGTTACGTGGCAAGTGGGTAATGGAAGTCCTGATGGGGACGCCGCCGCCGCCACCACCACCTAACGTTCCGGATCTCGAGGCTACTTCAGACAATGTTGGCGGGCGTATACTCACCACGCGCGAACGTATGGAGATTCACCGCGAAAATCCGATGTGTCACTCGTGCCATCTCTTTATGGACCCGATTGGCTTAGCCCTGGACAACTTTGATGTCACCGCAAAGTGGCGTTTTCGTGAGAATGGCATGTTGCTCGATACGCGAGGTGACTTCTACGACGGTACTCCGGTTTCAACTCCAGGCGAGCTCGTGGACGTGCTACTAAAGCGGCCGATACCTCTTGTCCGAACGTTTACTGAGAATGTGCTAGCTTACGCACTGGGCAGGCGTGTCGAGTACGCCGACCAGCCAACGGTAAGAGTGATCGCAGGAGCTGCTGAGAAAGACGGCTACCGTATGTCATCGTTTATACTAGGTGTTATAAATAGTGACGCATTTCAAAGAAAACGTGTACAGACTTTACCCACAGACGAAGTGACGGGAATCGGTTCACAATAGCCATTCCCGGAAGGAGACCCAGACGGATGGATTACATCACTGGAAAGCACATTCCCCGCCGGACGTTTCTCCGCGGCATGGGTGCGACGGTGGCGTTGCCGTTCCTTGACGCAATGGTACCGGCTGGAAGACGAGCATCAGTGGCTGAGTCTCCACTTAGCCAGCCGACGCGGCTGGTGTGTATTGAGGAAGTTCATGGCTTGCCAGGTTGCAATGAGTGGGGGGCTTCCCAGTACCTATATGGACCAGAGACGACTGGGCGAGACTTTGTCCTGAGTGATGAAAACACACTCGCCCCGCTTCGTGACTATCAGGAATATTTGACGATTATCAGCAACACCGATTGCCGCATGGCGGAGGCTTTCACAGGGTCGGAAATTGGAGGCGATCACTTTCGCTCAAGTGCTGTGTTCTTGACCCAGGCACACCCGAAGCAGACTCAAGGCTCAGACATCTTTGCTGGTACCTCGTTGGACCAATTGTACGCGCAGCGTTTTGGGCAAGGGACGCCACTGCCGTCGATGCAGTTTTGCATAGAGAACCTCGATCAGGCTGGCGGGTGCACGTACAACTATTCCTGCGTATATACCGATTCGATTAGTTGGGCTTCGCCCACCGATCCGTTGCCAATGATTCGTGATCCTCGGGTGGCCTTCGACATGCTTTTCGGCGCGGGTTCGTCACCAGAAGATCGTGCTGAGCGCCGGGCGACGCGTCGCAGTATCCTTGACTGGATTGCGCGTGACGTAGCCGACACGCATAAACAGCTCGGCGCGGTTGACCGGATGCGGATGGAGAAGTATCTGGAGGATGTCCGCGAAATTGAGCGTCGTATCGAAATGGTCGAGATGCAGAATTCAAGCGGTGAAGAGCGGGAACTTCCGGCCGCGCCGGCGGGCGTGCCTGACTCGTTTAAGGAACATATGGAGATGCTTTATGACCTTCAGGTACTGGCGCTACAGACTGATATGACCAGGGTCATGTCCTTTAAGCTTGGGCGGGATGCACAAGGTCGTACCTTTCCTGAGAGCGGTTCGAACCGGGGGTTCCACCCGGCTTCTCACCACGGCGGTCGCGAAGAGCGGATCATGGACTTCAATAAGATTTGCCAGTACCGCATGGGTGTATTGCCGTATTTTCTTGAGAAAATGAAGAACACGATGGAGGGAGATCAGAGCCTCCTGGAGAAGACGGCTATCATCTGGGGCTCACCGATGGCAGACGCGAACATCCATAATCATCGTCGGTGCCCGCTGATTTTTCTTGGTCACGCCAACGGTCAACTCGAAGGCAACCTGCATGTTAAGGCGGAAGACGGAGCACCGATGGCGAATGCTATGTTGACCCTGATGCATAAGCTTGGCATGGAGGATCTCGAAAGCTTTGGCGACAGTAATGGCGAACTCTCACTGACGGCACCATGAACCACTCTCGACGCTGGGCCACCATGATTGCGCTATCCGCGATCGTTCTCTTGGCTGCGGCTCCGGTAAATGCGCCTGTCGCCCAAGCGGCGATGCGAGGTGACGCGGATGCAGTTCGTGCCTTGTTGATGGAAGGCTCGGACGTGAATGCTGCTCAAGGCGACGGCATGACGGCTCTACATTGGGCTGCGGAGCATGGTAACAATGGGATCGCTGAGATGCTCGTTTATGCCGGTGCGAACCTCGACGCGACTACACGTATTGGCGCCTACACCCCGCTTCATTTGGCTAGCAAGGCGGGTAGTGCTGAGGTCGTCCAACTATTACTTACTTACGGGAGTAGTCCGGACATTACGACTGTCACCACGGGATCATCGGCGCTTCATCTGGCTGCCACGGCTGGCAACCCCGACGTCGTGGAACTGCTGTTGTCGGCAGGGGCTGACCCCAATGCACGAGACACCGAATGGGGACAAACACCGCTGATCTTTGCTTCGGCGCAGAACCGAGCCGAGGCTATCACTGTCTTGCTTGATGGTGGAGCCGATCCGTCGATTACTAGTGAAGTGCTTGACATGCAGCAATTCTCGAGGCGCGAGCGTGTCGCAGATACAAGACAGCGTGAGTTAGTGAATGCTTTCTCGGTTGGCGGACGTACTTGCTTAGAGCGGGACAAGGGCGGAGTAGAGGTTGAGACTCGTTGTGGGGCGGCGGTCACTCCTGCGCAGATGCAAATTGCCGTGCTAGCGGCGCGCGACGCTTTTCTTTTTGAGAAGATGGCAACGGAAGAAGACGGCGAACTGGGTGAGTATCAACAGGAACAGGCTCGGCGATCCCCCGTTGACTTTAAGGGTGGATTGACGGCGCTGCTACACGCTGCACGGCAGGGGCACATGGAGGCCACCGTGGCGCTTCTAGATGGTGGCGCGGACATTAATCAGCTGAGTGCAGGTGATGGAACCGGCCCGTTGCTGATGGCGACTATCAACGGTCAGTTTGATATGGCGATGCTGTTGCTCAAGCGAGGTGCGGACCCGAACTTAAAGGCCGGTACGAACGGTGTTTCACCCCTTTGGGCGGCGGTCAACACACGCTGGCAGCCACGTACGCGCTTCCCACAACCGCAGGAAATGGGTCTCCAACAGACGACTTACATCGAATTGATGGAAGCGCTACTTGAGGCTGGCGCGGACCCAGACGCCCGTATCGACAGGCACCCTTGGTACATGGTTTACACGGGCTGTGGGAACGGAAACTGCGGCCTGATGGATACAAAGGGATCTACTGCATTCTGGCGGGCAGCTTACGCAACAGATATTGAAGCGATGAAATTGCTGGTTGCGCACGGCGCGGACTCGAATTTGGCAACCCCAACACCGGCTCCGCGGCGGCCGAGAGGTTCTGCGGGACCACCGCGGGGTCGACCAAGCAGCGTTGGTAACTTCTTTCGGGTTGGCGGGGGGTCAGATTCGGAAACTCCAGAGGAACCGGAACTCCCAGACCCATCCGGTTTGCCTCCTGTCAAAGAGGGTGGGCCGGGTGTATTCCCGATCCACGCTGCGTCCGGAGTGGGGTATGGCACTGGGTTTGCTGGTAATGCGCACAGGCACGCTCCAGATGCCTGGTTGCAGGTCGTTCGTTATTTGGTAGAGGAACTTGGTGCTGACTTGGACGCGCGGGACTACAACGGTTACACAGCGTTACATCATGCTGCCTCGCGGGGGGACAACGAGATGATCCTCTATCTTGTAGAGATGGGGGCCGATGTCACCGTAGTAAGTCGACGTGGTCAGACCACAGCTGATATGGCCAATGGGCCAGTGTCGCGGGTCTCTCCATTTCCCGCCACTGTTGCGCTTCTGGAACGCCTCGGGGCCAAGAACAACCATAACTGCGTTTCCTGCTAATACGCCCGGGGGAAGCGTGCGTTGGTTCAGCGTAAACGTTCGGCGTTGACGCGTTTAAATAGGCTTCATTGTCGGCCTGGTGGGTAAACAGAGAGCACGTCTTTCCCTAGCAGAGGCCAGTGGCTCTCCCTCCTGATGCGCACACCCCTGTTTTCCGCACGGCACTTGCGGAAAGCACTGGAAAACGATTTGCTACACCCTCCGGATGCTTCGCCGCGAAGCATTCCGAGCATCTCATTTCACCCGAACATAGGGAACGCCCATGCGACACATCATCACCACTCTTGCCGTAATCCTGTCCCTGGTTGGCCCAACCACGGCCGTGACCCAAATGGAGCCGAACATCGAGAGCTCGGCGCCGTTCAAGCTTGGTACCTTTGAAAAGGAAGGCCGCATTTTCGTCGGTATCGTTCTCCGCGACCAACTCATTATGGAACTCGGCCCGGCGAACACGGATCTAGAGGGGCAGCGGGACTACGCGACGATGCCGATGCCCGATGACATGCTCGGTCTCATAGAACGCTACGACTATGGCCTCAAATACCGTCTCTACGAGATCGTGAACTATCTCGTAGAGAACGACCGGCTTGACGCCAGTAAGAGGCCTGCCTACATCCACGCCGTGGACGATGTCCGGACGTTAGCTCCGATCCAGTATCCCGGAAAGATTTTGAACGCCGCCGTGAACTTCTACAGTCATATCAGCGAGGGCGCTACGCCCGAGGCAAGACAGGAAGCGATCCGACAACGGCAAGAAAACCGGGGCGTTCCCTATCTGTTCATCAAGCCAGCACGGGGCGCCGTCGTTGGCAATGGGGATAATATCGTGATCCCTGACGGGCGCGACCGGATTGACTGGGAGGTCGAACTGGGAACTGTTATCGGCCGACGGGCCAAGTATGTGTCGGCCAGGGAAGCCGAAAACTACGTGTTCGGCTACATGGTTTCGATCGACGTCTCGGACCGGGGTGGGCGTCCACCGGGAGGCTACGGCAGCGGCAGCGACTGGTTTGTCGGCAAGGGTCACGACACCTTCGCGCCCGAGGGGCCGTGGATCGTGCCCAAAGAATTCTATGGGGACCCCATGCAGCGGTTGCACCAGCAACTCACTATCGATGGTGTGACGGTACAGGAGGCCAAAGCGGGCGACATGATCCACTCACTCTGGGAACTCATCGAGTACGGGTCCTCGATTATTACACTGTATCCCGGTGACGTCCTCAACAGCGGCACCTCGGGTGGTACTACCGCAGGCGCTGCGGCGCAACGGGGCCAGAGCGGATACCTCCAACCGGGGGAGACGATCGAGGCCAGCATCGAGGGCATCGGCATGCTTCGAATGCCCGTAGTGGCCGGTCCTCCGCTGCCGGACAACCTCGCCGGTTCGTATCTGCCGGCGGTGAGTAGCTACAGGAACCGTCGCTGAGGACGATCCACTGGTTAATACTCCTGAAACATCCTCTGGATCTCTGCGGGATCATCCGTGGTTGAAAGCGCGAGCATTAGTAGAATGCGCGCTTTTAAGGGTGCAAGATCTTCCGCCGCTATTCGCAGCGACTCATTTGCACTGTTTTCGCCGTACGCTCGTCTAGCACCAGACCGAATCCGGCCGCTCCCCGTCCGGCTGCTTGTAACGACAAATACGCCGTGGTCAAGAACGGCTGAAACTCCTTGTCTTTGATTACCACTCAGTGCCCCCGCTCCGGCGGTCGCCATCACTACACCCCGTGCGCCAGCGTTTGCCGCTGCCTGGATGAGGTCAGCTGGGGCCCCCTGGTAGACCATTAAAATGTCGACGCGTGGGAGTTCTTCGAAGGCAAACACATCAAATTCACTGTCGGTAGTGTGTCGTTTCAATGTATCGCGGTAGTAGACGATGCGATCCTGGTCGACGACTCCCAGGATTCCGTAGCCGCGAGTCTCAAATGTTTGAAGTCTCACGGTGTTGGTTTTGGTTACCTCACGTGCCGAATTTATTTCGTCGTTCATTACTACGAGAGCGCCCTTGCCTTGAGACTCAGGATTGGCGGCAACACGGAACGCTTGGAAAAGGTTCGCAGCTCCCTCATAGCCCAGCGTGCTCGGATTCCTCATTGCACCGACGACAACGACGGGACGGGGGTCGCGGACCGTGAGGTTAAGAAAGTAAGCGGTTTCCTCAAGCGTGTCGGTGCCGCTAGTTACGACTACCCCTGCAAGGCTAGCGTCGTCACGGTAGAGCTCGTTTATGTGTCGCGATAGCTGCACCCACTGGTCCAGCGTGATTGAACTGCTAGCGGTGTTGGCAAATTGCTCGAATTCTGGCTGTACATAGTCGGTGAGGTTTGGAATCCTGGCAATTAGCTCTTCCGCGGTCAGACGGCCGCCAGAAGCGTTGGAGATAGTTCCGCCAGTTGCCACCAATCGAACCCTAGGGGGTGCCGCCGACGACTGCGCCCAAAGGAGATTGGATGCGGTAACAGTCAGAACTAGCAAAAACAAGAGACCAACCTGCCGCGATCGATGCATAAGTGACTCCTTATTTGCCAACAACTTCAATGCAAAGAGGCCTCAACACTGAAAGCATAATTGTCTTCCTCAGTTGTGACCGAGAGATCAAAGTTACTTCAGGTGGTGTATTACCTCATTGGAACTCATCTAGCATAATAACCTTATGATTAGAAAAACCCTGAACCGAGATTCGATCCCGTTTCGATGTGCTGTCGCTATTGTTTGCGTCATGCTCGTCAATAGTTGCACCAATGGGGACGATCTGCCCGGACAGAGTGCAGCGGTAGTCGAGATTGATCTATCGGGCCCAGTAACGTTTTCTCGGGAGGTTGCCCCGATTATCTGGGACAACTGTGCTATCTGTCATCGGCCCGGTAGTTTAGCGCCGTTTAGTTTGCTGACCTACAAGGAGGTCAGCAACCATGCGCAAGACATCGCTATAGCTGTAGAGGATCGACACATGCCGCCTTGGCCGCCGGAGGTAGGTTACGGGTCTTTTCTTGGAGATCGGAGGCTGTCGGACAAGGAGTTGGAAACGATCCTTCGGTGGGTTAACGAAGGCGCCATCGAAGGTGACCCAGATAACCTAAGAGAATTGCCGAGTTTTAACGATGGATGGCAGCTTGGTGAGCCGGACTTAGTTGTGGAAATGCCAGAGAAGTTCACTCTGGCAGCTGGTGATGGTGACGTGTTTCGTAACTTCGTGATTCCTACTCCTGATGGACCACGGCACTATGTTCATACGGTTGAGCTGCAGCCGGGAAACTCTAAAGTCGTCCACCATGCTGTGCTGATGATTGATGAATCCCGCTCTTCCAGGGAGCTTGACCAGCAGGATCCTGAGGTCGGTTATTACAGCAGTATGGATAGCTCCGGGGGAGCGCACAGCCCGGCTGGTCAGTTTCTCGGGTGGACTCCTGGACTGGTACCTCAGCGGGGTGAGGAGAATCTTGCTTGGAGTCTACGCGGTGGTACGGATTTTGTACTTCAGCTCCACATGTTGCCCGGTAGTGAATTAGAGGACGTTCGAGCCTCAATCGGGCTCTACTTTGCCGACCGGCCACCAAAGGAACAAGCCTACGCATTGCGGCTAGGTTCCATCGACATCGATGTTGCTGCTGGGGACCCTGCCTACATCGTTGAAGATAGCTATGTGCTACCTGTTGACGTTCGTGTGTTGAGTGTCTATCCGCACGCTCACTATCTGGCGCGTGAGATGCAGGGGTATGCAACGCTTCCGGATGGTAGCCGAGAGTGGCTAATTCGGATTATGGAATGGGATTTCATGAAACAAGACAGGTACACGTACAAGGAGCCCTTGTTTTTGCCCGCGGGGACCAGGCTGACGATGCGATTCACGTATGACAACACGGCTGAGAATCCTCGCAACCCAAACAGACCGCCTCAGCGTGTTATTTATGGTCCGAACTCATCCGATGAAATGGGCGACCTCTGGATCCAGGTGCTGCCTGTTGCCCCGGAAAAATTTACGGTGCTTGAAACAGACTTCATGGGTCAAGAGCGGGGGAAGGAAATCGTGATGGCGCGCCGGACACTGGCGGATGGCATCGACAATGCCCGGAACCATTACAATTTGGGGGTTCTGCTGCAAGCTGATGGTGCTCCCGAGGAGGCTGAAAGTCATTATCGGGCGGCACTACAACGCGATCCGGACCTCGCCGATGCTCACCATAACCTCGCGGTCTTGCTTGTTAGCCAGGGCAAGAATCGTGAAGGGGTCGATCATTATGGACAGGCTCTGCGTATCGAGCCCGACTCGGCCGACGTGTATCTCAACCTCGCCCGCATTTATCTGTCTCAAGACGCTGTGGCGGACGCGATTACGTTGTTGCTTCGCGGGATCGAGATCGATCCTTATATGTGGGAGCTACATGCTGATCTTGCGGCTGCGAATGTACGCCAAGGAAGCCTTGATACTGCCATCAGCAGCTATCGTGCGGCGTTGTCGATCGAACCAGATGTGGCTTTCTTGCATATTGGGATTGGCGAGGTATTGGGAGCACGAGGCCAGTTCGTAGATGCGGAGGAGGAATTTCGTATGGCTCTAACGATCGCACCGCAGGATCCTCGGGCACACAACGATCTCGGTATGGCACTTGAGCAACAGGGAAGGGTCAAAGAAGCGATCGAGGCTTATCGGCGAGCACTAGCGATCGATTCAATGTTCCCAGGAGCTCAGGCCAACCTCGATCGGGCGTTGCGCATTCGCTCATCGCGCTGACAGCCGACGGTCCCGCACCGAGGTTCCCAATGGGGCAGATGATTAGCCGCCTACCGATGCCCTGGTTAGTTGTGCGAGTGCGGCCAACGTTGTCTGTGCAGCGTTAAGCCCGAGTCGGAAGTCTTTATCGGTGAAGCTGGTCCACACGTCGAGCGGCGTATGCCAGGTTGGATTCCAACCGGCCCCAGTATGCGCCCCGCGCTCATTCTCTCGTAAGCTGATCGAGGGCACTATATTCATAAATGGTGTCGAGTCAGTGTTCGTCATGTGTGGCCCAACAGTAGCTGGGTAGTCAGTTGTATAGGCGTCAGCCGCGGCTTTGAAAAGAAACGCTAACTTCATGGAATCTTCAGCAAGTTCGGAATTCGACTGGAACTCGATATTAATGTCGGCCTCTGGGCGTTGATCGCGACTAACGGTGCCGTCAGCACGTGGCGCACCATGATCCCATAACATCATGTCGTGCTGGATCATCCCGAGCCATCGGGGCTCAGGGTACTGTCCGGAGCCTGGTGGATCCTCGATACCTTGGAGCTTCTCACGCTGGGCCGTGTAGGCGCGGGCTCCATTGAGCCCTGTCTCTTCGTTGTTCCATAGAGCAAACCGGATCGAGACTTCCGTCTGTACATCAGGCGTGTTCAAGATCCTGGCTAGCTCCATGACAAGAGCCGTCCCCGACCCGTCGTCATTGACTGCTTCGTTGACACCGTGTCCATCCATATGGGCACCAACGATGTACATCTCGTCAGGTCGCGTGGTGCCGATTTTGGTGCAATAGACCTCCTGTCGCTCACCATCGCTAGGTTGTTCCAGATTCAACTCTCGGATGCGCCGATCAGGTTGGGCGTTAGGATCGCGGTTGACGCCGCTTCGAGCACGGTAACCATAGATTGAGCTCCCACCTGGGCCGGACCCATTGCGACCAACCATCCCCCCAGTTGCGGTCGTCAGGCTAGTTTCATCGGTGGGCGTTCTTCTGCCACCTCCACGGCTTCGATTCCGTCCACCTCCGGCACTTGATTGTGTATTGGTTGGGGCAGGTGGGTACATGTATGTGATCCGTTCGGTGTTCGTACAGCCGAATGACTGCAGTTGCGCTTCGATCCAGTCGACCGCGTCTCGATTGCGCTGCGTGCCTTGGCGACGGTCGCCGAACTGCGTCAGTCCCTTGAGCGTTGCCTTGTAATTCTCAAGAGAGAGTCGGCTTACCAATTCCCGGACAGGATCCTCCTGGGCATTCGCCTGATGATCGAGGATGTTGGTCCCAATACTGATGTAAACAGCAGCAACTAGAAGAATGGTTATTACTAGGATTCGTGTATGCATGTGTTTTTCTCGTGCCGGAAAGGCCTTTGGTTTTGTTGGCTGGGTCAACCAGCGTTGAACAATTCTTGGATTTGGCGCAGAGCCGCTTCGATCTTTAGTTCGATTGCTTTTTCACCATTATGGCGAATGGACCTGTCCAACGCATTCAGCCTTTTCCCGAAACACTGGCGTTGCTAATGGGGCTAGGTGCGATTAACAACGGAAACTGCGTATCCTGTTGACCTTCTGCGCCACTTAGGGGCCTGGGTTGTTCTCTAGATCTAGATAGTTGCGCACTCGCTCGAACCCTTGCTTCATCCGATTCAGGTCATTTACTAATGGCCCAAACGATATTCGAATCCCATTTTTGAGTGTCCTGCCGAAGCCACTCCCGGGGACAAAGATTACGCCAGTCTTTTCGAGCATGTCGTAGACAAAACTATCAGCCTCCCGACCCACGTCAACGACCGTGTAGAGTCCGCCTTGCGGCACAATATGCCGCATCTTTAGAAATTTGTCTACGTAGTTACTTAGATGTTGCGCTGCCGTTTTGTAGGCTGCCCGAGAGTTGTCCATGTAGGTGAGTAGTGAGCCATCCGGCAGAGCACTTTCGAGGTAGGAGGCCAGCGCCATTTGGTGAACCGTGTCAGGGCAAAGCACAACGCTTTGTTGGACGGCTTCAAGGGTATCGATGACGTCAGCACGCGCTTCGATCCAACCTAACCTTCTACCTAGTCCTCTGCACCACTTCGAGTTTGAGTGAATCTTGATGAGGTTTGGGTGGATGATAGGGCTGGCCGCGAACTGGGTGGGTTGTTTTTTGGTGAAATATTGTGCCCGATACGCGTAGTCAACAGCGACGAAGCAACCATGGTGGTAGGCCAACTCGATTATCTCGAAGAATGTCGAGTCTGGCATGATGCCACCAGTAGGGTTATCCGGTGAAGAAAAGAGCAGGAGTTTGGGCTTGTCTCTTTTCAGGACATCTTCTAACCGTTCCAGGATTTCGTCGGGGCTGGCGAAGTATGACCAGTCCTTAGTATCGAGAACTGGCAGTGTGAGGATGTCCACCCCATTGTGGCAAAATGCGAGCTGTGGAGCGTAGTTAGCGTACGTTGGGTCGAACAACAGAACGTGGTCGCCGGGGTCAAGGAGAGCAAGAAACAGGCAATAGGTCAGCTGTGTGGAGTTAGCTCCGACAAGAATGTTTGCAGCCTCAAGTCCTTCGGTCGAATACAGTATCTCGTCCATTGCAACGAGCATCTCACGCAACTGCGGAAGTCCGGCTGTCGGTGAGTAGGCGCCGGCAGTGTGGAAGCTGTCATGATCGGAGACAATGCTCGTGTATGCAGAGCGAAGTTCGTCAGGCGCTGCATGGTTGACCCAACCACCAGCGAACGAGATGACATCGTCGGGATCGAGGCCCATATTGATGATGTTTTCTCGGTCCGCCAGCTCCATGATGCGGCGGATTGGTGACCCTGGAAGACCTTCCTTCCTTAGCCGTGTGCTGATCGGGGGGTTTGGCATCGCAACCATTTGACGTAATGAGAGAAAGCGGCTTTTCTACTAGGCGTCGGTCAGGCTCGGAATTCGCCGTGATGTTTGGAATGCCTGACTCCGGATACTGGAGCAGAGATGAAAGACAGAGAAAAAGTCCATAAGTTGAGTGCAGCAAAAGTAGGGCTTGCGATCTTATTTGTAGTTGGCGCAGGGTTGCTTGAGAACATTAAAGCTTCCGTGCACCAGGAAAATACCATCATTGACCTTTGGAGTGAGGGTGTTGCGACCTTTGGGGTCTTTGTTCCCGATGAGCGCCCGCGGGAACAGAGTAGGCGGGGGCAAAGAAGTGGCAATCAACGACAGCCTCCACTGTATACCGTGGAGGGGGGCAAACGTTTGGCGGAGAATCCACTTTACGATTTCGTCTTTTTGAATCTTGAAGGCAGTTACGACGCAAGCTTTGTTGAGGCAATTGCTGAAGGACTGGCGAGCCAATCGGCGGTAAGTCGCAAGGCACTTCTGGTACGAATTCCACCGATCGAGCGCGATGGACCAAAGGTGACTCAATTACGAGTACGTGAGGTTCTCGAAAAAGGCGCCGATGGTGTCGTATTTCCTCATATACGCAGCCCGGAAGAAGCCCGTATGGCTGTTGGATTCATGACTGAGACTGGCTCAGACTTGTGGTCAGCGTCTAATCCTAATGGTGACAAGATTGCTATGATCATGATTGAGGACCCCGATTCACTAGCACGAATCGAGGAAACAGCAAACGTTCCGGGCATAGGTATTCTCGCCTGTGGCATCGGTAGTCTCACGGGTGCTCTCGGTGGAGACCGAGAGGCAGCGGAAGCCGGCAACCAGAAGGTGCTAGCCGAGGCCAAGAGAATTAGGGCCGTTGATATGATTACAGCCAATTCCAATGATGTTAGCGGTCGCGTCGAAGAAGGTTTCCTTGCTCTGCTCATGCGAGGAGCGGGGGCAGACGAAGCCATTCAGATCGGACGTGTCGCAGCAGGACGCTAAGCGAAGATATTTTTGCAAATAACGTGGGGAGGATTCTTGTGAGCAAGACATTTTTCTTGGTTGGTGCATTGCTTCTAGTAGGGCTTGGTTCTGGAGTTGTCCTAGCACAGGACGCCCAAATGACCTTTTTTTTTACCAGCGTTGGTTCCGGCAACGGTGCGGATCTCGGTGGCTTAGAGGGCGCAGATCGCCATTGTCAGGCGTTGGCTTCATCAGTTGGTGCTGGTGACAAGACCTAGCATGCCTACTTGAGCACCACGGGCCCGGGTGGTGTCAATGCACGCGACCGTATCGGCGGTGGTCCATGGGTGAACTTCAATGGTGTGGTCGTTGCCGAAAATCTTGACCAATTGCATGGTGATAACAATCTCACCAAGGAAACGATTCTTACCGAGAAGGGGAACATAACGAACGGTCGCGGGGATGATCCAAACATGCACGATATTCTGACTGGTTCAGGCCTCGATGGAACAGCACAAGCGGGTGAAGCTGACACGACATGCGGAAATTGGACGAGCAGTGGTGAGGGCAGCGCCTTAGTCGGTCACCATGATCGTCAGGGCGGCGGCGCTAACCCGACCTCTTGGAATTCGGCACACGCTTCCCGTGGATGCAGTCAGGCTAACCTTCAAGGTACCGGTGGTAACGGGTTTTTCTACTGCTTCGTTTCCAGGTAGCAAACCAGCAGACAAAGTAGCCAAGGATCTGCGTAGCCGGAATTTGGCAGCGGGGACTCAGGAGGATAAATACTCACTGCGTCAAGAAAGAGGCCGCGCCCGGTGCTCCGGGCGCGGCCTCTTTGCTAACGCTTGTTTGCTCGTTAACGTTTATCGGCTGGCCAGGTACCGACGTAATCCGAACCGGGTGGTACCGAGCCCATGCCCATGAAGGTGAATTTCTGTAGACGCTTACCCTCATAAGTCTCTGTAGTGTAGATATTGCCCTGCGAGTCTGTGTCGATGCTGTGAACGGCGAAGAACTGACCGGGCTGACGGCCGCCGTCGCCAAAGCTGTACAGGATCTCCATGGTGGCACGCTCAATGACGTAGACCCTCATGTTCTGGCCGTCAGCCAAGTATAGAAAGCGTTGCTCATCGTCGGGAGAGAAAGCGACGTCCCAAGTCGAACCCTGTGACAGCGTCTCCGGGGCGATAATCACCTCGCTGACGTACGTGCCATCGGGCTGGAACACTTGGATTCTATCCTCGGCGCGGTCGCATACGTACAGCAGTCGGTCGTTGGACATGTCGGCACAGTGGACCGGGCCTCGGAACTGCGAAGCTGGGGTACCGCCGGGCGTGTAACGCCCGATGTTGGCACTATCATCTGGTTCGTTGCCGTAGGCGCCCCAGAATCGTTTGAATTCTCCCGTGTCAGCGTCGACCACAACGACGCGGCGGTTGAAATAGCCGTCGGCTAAGTAAACCTCGTTTTCCTGTGGGTCGACGAACACTTTGGCGACGCGACCGAAGTTTTCAGGATCAAGGCTGTTACGCCGAGCTCGTCCACCGTCGGCCATGCGGGCGCCCTTGCGGCCTACCTGCATCAGGAACTCCCCGGCCCTGGAAAACTTCAAGACGTGCGAGTCTGGACCGCCGTTGCCGCCGATCCATACGTTATCCATGTGGTCGACCTCGATGCCGTGATTCGAATCGGGCCACTCGTACTCACCCGATTCGATCGGACCACCCCATGAGCCGACAAGATTGCCTTCGGCATCGTATTCGAGGACCGGAGGCGCCGGCACGCAGCATTCACTCAGAGGTGGATCTTGAGCAGCACCTATTTCTGTCCTTCCCGAGCTCGAGAAGCTCTGTGCTGGGCGATTACGATGAACGATCCAAACGTGGTCACGGGAATCGACCGCTACCCCGATCGTGTTGCCAAGTATCCAGTGGTTTGGCATTGGCTTGGGCCAAAAGGGGTCAACCTCAAATAACGGGACCTCGTCAGGAGCTGCGGCGGCAATCGCTGCAGCTCCGTCTGCAGGCGCAGCTGGTGTCGAGGAGACAGAGTCACTTGTGCACGCCTGAACAATACC
>PCAP01000042.1 GCA_002731215.1 Acidobacteriota bacterium
GTCTACTCTGAGGTGTTTCATGAAAGTCACTTCAATGGAAGAGTACGGGCTGCGCTGCATGTTACAGCTAGCGCTCCCACAAACTGACGAACCAGTTCCGGTTTCTTTGGTCGCGGAGAACGAAGGTCTTTCACCCGAGTACGCAGGCAAGCTGCTCAACCTGCTGAGACAGGCCAAACTGGTTGATAGCGTGCGCGGCCGGAACGGTGGTTTCGTGCTGGCAAGGTCCCCGGAGGACATCAATTTGGCAGACATTCTGCGGGTATTCTCCCCTGATCTTTTCGATGTTGAGTCCTGCAATCGTTTCACTGGTATAGAGGACATCTGTGTGCACACTACGTCGTGCACCTTACGACCAGTGTGGTGGACTCTCTCAGGAATGGTCTCCAAGACATTGGAATCTATAAGTTTGTTGGACCTCATGTGCAAAGAAACTGAGATTCAAAGGGAACTAAATGTTCAACTGAGTATCGAGGGCCCGGTAACCCAAAGACTTTTTCAAATCAACAAAGACCAAATCAACAAAAACGTGTAATTGGAGTAGCGAAAAGAGATGAGCGATAACAGCCACCCTCTATTCGAAGTTCAAAACTTAAAGGTTGCCATTGACGGCAATGAGATCCTTCGGGGAGTCGACCTCACTATTAACGAGGGTGAGATTCACGCCATTATGGGGCGCAACGGCTCTGGCAAGAGCACGATGGCCTACGTATTGATGGGGCACCCGCATTACGAGGTCCTCGATGGCTCAGTGAAATACAAGGGGCTCGATATGTTGGACCTCGACACTGATGAACGCGCCCGCCTTGGCATGTTCCTCGCTTTCCAGTACCCAATGTCAATCCCAGGCGTCACCGTTGCTAAATTTCTACACTCAGCGCTAAAAGCGCGGGAAGAAAGTGGTGAGGTGGCAGTGCGCGAGTTCCGTACCAATCTTAATGAGGCAATGAACCTTCTGGGTGTTGATTCCTCGTTCGCCTCGCGATACGTCAACGACGGCTTTTCCGGCGGCGAGAAGAAGCGTCTTGAAATTCTACAGATGTTCATGCTTGAGCCAGACTTTTGCATCCTCGACGAGACTGACTCAGGCCTGGATATTGACGCTCTCAAGACGGTCGCTGAGGGAGTTAACGCAATGCGTTCAGAACAACGCTCTATGCTTCTGATTACGCACTATCAGAGGGTACTCAACTACGTGAAGCCCGATGTAGTTCACGTGATGATGGACGGGAAGATTGTTCGCACCGGCGGCATCGAGCTTGCTGAAACTCTCGAAGAGAACGGTTACGAATGGATCGAGCAAGAATTGTTCCAAAATACCGAAGCCACTGGCATCGGAACAGCAGAGGCTTAGGAGACTAGCAATGGCCCCCGAAACAGAAGTCAAGAATCCTGCGCTCGACATCAATGACGAATACAAATATGGCTTCTCTGATCCTGAAAAAGCCGTCTTTAAGGCAGAGAAAGGTGTCAACCACGACGTAGTCGACCAGATATCACAGATGAAGAGCGAACCCGAGTGGATGCGGGAGTTTCGCCACGATGCGTTAGACGTCTTCGAGTCGAAGCCGATGCCAAACTGGGGAAACACTGGTCTACTCAACGATATCGACTTCGACAACATCTACTACTACTTGAAGCCAGTTGAAAAACAGAGCACCATCTGGGACGAGGTTCCCGAAGACATCAAGAACACATTTGATCGCCTCGGTATCCCAGAAGCTGAACGCAAGTTTCTCGCTGGTGTTTCAGCACAGTATGAATCGGAGGTCGTTTACCACTCCATGCAAGAAGAACTTGAAAAGCAGGGGGTGATCTTCCTCGATATGGACTCGGGCCTGCGCGAGTATGAGGAGATCGTTAAGGAATACTGGGCAACGATCATTCCGCCGACTGACAACAAGTTTGCTGCCCTAAACTCGGCAGTTTGGTCGGGTGGCTCGTTTGTATACATTCCCAAGGGCGTTGAAGTTGATATTCCGTTGCAAGCCTACTTCCGTATCAACGCTCAAAACATGGGGCAGTTCGAGCGCACTCTTATCATCGCTGACGAAGGTTCTCGAGTGCACTATATAGAGGGTTGTACAGCACCGACCTATGCAGCTGATTCGTTGCACTCAGCGGTAGTTGAACTCGTAGCCTTACCGGGTTCACACCTGCGTTATACAACGATCCAAAACTGGTCAAAGAACGTCTACAACCTTGTAACTAAGCGTGCCGTGGCGCACGAAAATTCAACTGTCGAATGGGTAGATGGCAACCTTGGGTCCAAGCTGACAATGAAGTTTCCGTGCGTGTACTTAGTCGGTGAAAAGGCACATGGGGAAATTCTGTCAATCGCCTTCTCCAATGAGGGTCAACACCAGGACGCAGGTGCCAAGATCTATCATGCGGCACCTAACACAACCTCACGCATCACGTCGAAATCCATCTCAAAGGGGGGTGGGCGTGCTAGCTACCGCGGCATGGTGAAGGTTTATCCCGACGCCATCGGGTCCAAAGTGCATGTTGAGTGTGATGCGCTTCTGATGGACAAAGAATCGCGCTCTGACACCTACCCGACAATGGAAATCGCTGAGGAACAAGTCCAAGTCGAACACGAAGCCCGCGTATCGAAGGTCGGCGATGAGCAGCTCTTCTACTTGATGAGTCGTGGTCTTACCGAGGAAGAAGCCCTTGTCATGGTGGTCAATGGCTTCATCGAGCCATTTGTGAAGGAGCTTCCAATGGAGTACGCCGTTGAGCTCAACCGGTTGATCCAACTCGAGATGGAAGGCTCCGTCGGTTAGACGCAACAAGTCACTGATATCTCAGGGAACCTGGTACCAGTCCTGACAAACTGGTGCCAGCTACTCTCGAAACCAAAAGTCTCCTGAGGTCAGAAAACGACATGATCCGGTGAGACTAGACAAATGAGTACATTAATGAGTGGAGCTGAAGCAGTTCGCACAATCGCACAGGTGGGGAACGAGCCCGACTGGTTGGGACACTGGCGACTACAGGCCTGGGAGAGCTATGAAGGTGCCCCGCTGCCTGACCGCGTTGCCCACTTGTGGCGCTACAGCGAGCCGGAAAAGTTCCTGATCGACAAGGTGGAACCACTGCTACCGGACGGTTCTACAGGGCAAGCAGTCGACCCAACTATCGTGAGGACTCTGTCCGACAAGTTCGCTTCTGAGGCAACTCAAGGCCTGGCTGGGTTGTTAATCCAGCAGGACATGCGGGCACCGAAATTCTCTCTCGAGGAGGAGTGGCGTGAAGCTGGCGTGATCTTCTGCGACCTTTCAAGCGCCGTGGAGCAGTACCCTCAAATTTTGGAAAAACACCTCGGCAAACAAGTGTCGATTGAAGAAAGTAAATTCGCAGCACTCAATGCAGCGTTATTTTCTGGTGGTGTCTTTCTTTACGTACCGTCTGGCGTTGAGATCAACGCTCCGCTGCACGCAGTACATCAAAGCAACCAAGACTTAGCTGCAATCTTCCCCCGGACCCTTGTTGTGCTAGAAGAGGGTGCTTCGGCAATCCTGATCGATGAGTACGGCAACACACCAGACGCGGGCAGCAATGGCGCCGCCCCACGCGTCATCGCCCACGCCGTCACTGAGGCCAGCATCGACAAGAACTCCCAACTACAGTACTTCAACGTGCAGAACTGGGGTGCGCGGACGCGCTCACACTACACCCAAAAGATACATGTTGGACGTGACGCGCAGGCGGTCAGTGGAGGCATCGTCCTTGGGGGGATTTACAACAAGGCGGACATTCGTACCGAACTGCTAGGCGCTAACGCTTACTCCGAGATGATTGGCGTTCTTCTAGGGGACAGTTTGCAACACTTCGATAACCACACGGAGCACGTGCACGTGCACAGCCACACTTATTCAGATCTTGATTTCAAGGTGGTCCTCGAAGATGAAGCACGCTCGGCCTACACAGGCCTCATCCGCATAGATCTAGAGGCTGCAGACAGCGAAGCGTATCAGGAAAATCGCAATCTTCTGCTCGACAAACAATGTCGAGCGGAGTCGATCCCGGAGTTGGAGATCCTTAACGAAGATGTGCGCTGCACACATGGAGCCACCGTCGGACCAATCGACGAAGAGCAAGTGTTCTATTTAATGACCCGTGGATTACCTCGCCGAGCAGCCGAGCGTGCCATTGTTGAAGGCTTCTTTGCCCCAGTGCTCGACCGTATCGAGGACAAGGCGATGCACGGTCGGTTATGGAACTACGTGCGTGGCAAGCTGGAAACGAAGACAAACAGATGACTCAGACAACAACAGAAGCGAAAAAATGGATCGACATCGCCAACACTGATGACATCGGTGACGGGGAAGTCAAGACGTTCCAGGTCGAAACGTGCCGCGTTGCGGTAGCGCGGGCTGACGGGCAACTCTACGCAGTTCAGGATCT
Organism: Acidobacteriota bacterium; assembly: GCA_002731215.1. Taxonomy (GTDB): domain Bacteria; phylum Acidobacteriota; class UBA890; order UBA890; family UBA890; genus UBA890. The sequence goes on from PCAP01000042.1 coordinate 4,414, forward strand.
ATGCTCACACGATGATGGCCCGCTCGGCGACGGTGGCCTCGAGGGATATGCCATTGTGTGCCCGCGGCATGGGGCCAAGTTCGACATCCGTACCGGCACAGTTGTAGCTATGCCCGCGGTGGCACCAATTAAGACGTTTCCGGTCATTGAAAAAGATGGTCGCATTCAAATAGCCGTTAAGGACCATGGTGACGATCAACGCGGCAGCGGGAATAGTTGGTAGAAATTATGGCGATCGGCCCTGTCGACATCCAAACGGAGACTGCACCGCTCGACGTCGGACAGATACGACAGGATTTCCCCATCCTGCAGCGCAAGGTTCACGGCAAGCGACTCATCTACCTGGATAACGCAGCCACTAGCCAGAAACCACAGTCAGTCATCGACGCGATTAGCTATTACTACAGCAACACAAACGCTAACGTTCACCGTGGCGTCCATTGCCTCGCAGAGGAAGCAACCGAAGCGTACGAAACGGCCCGTCATAAAGTCTGCCAATTTATTAACGGTGACGATCCGAACAGTATTGTTTTTACCCGCAACACGACAGAATCGATCAATCTGGTCGCACATGCCTGGGGGCGTAAGTTTCTGGAAAAAGGTGACGAAGTCGTCTTAACGGTGACGGAACACCACAGCAACTTAGTACCATGGCAACTGCTCGCTGGAGACACAGGTTGCAAGCTTCGCTTCATCGATATCGATGACGAAGGCCATTTACGTATAGATCGCCTCGACGAGTACATCACCGAAAAAACGAAGCTCGTCTGCATGGGGCACGTATCTAACGCCCTGGGGACGATCCATTCGGTGCGTACAATCGCCTGCGCCGCTCGCGCGGTAGGCGCGCTAGTTCTCGTGGACGGTGCCCAAGGCGCACCTCATGGACCGGTTAACGTTGAGGCCCTCGACTGCGACTTCTACGCCTACTCGCCCCACAAAGCACTTGGTCCGCTTGGTATCGGTGTGTTGTGGGCCCGCCGCGACCTCCTCGAAGAGATGAATCCGTTTCTCGGTGGTGGAGAGATGATCCGGAACGTCAGTCTTGAACGAAGCACTTGGGCCGGTGTGCCGTACAAGTTCGAGGCAGGCACCCCCAGCGTCGCCGACGCAGTAGGGCTCGGCGCCGCTATCGACTATTTGATGAAGCTGGGGATGGAGAATGTCCGGACGCACGAGAAACAAATCGTCTCGTACGCCATGGAGCGACTCACCGAGCTGCCATTCATTCAGTTATTCGGGCCGCGGGATCCTGCTGATCGCTGTGGCCTGGTGTCATTCATTGACACCGATATCCATCCACATGACCTCGGAACGGTCGTCGATCAACACGGTATCGCAATCCGGGCAGGGCACCACTGCGCCAAACCGCTCATGCATCGGCTCGGCGTCGTTGCCACGGCGCGCGCTTCCTTCTACATCTATAACGACCGCGAGGATGTTGACAAACTAGTTGGTTCGCTTCTCGAAGCCCGTAAGGTTTTTAGACTATGAGCATCTCTGGCCTGGACGAACTTTATCGCGAAGTCATTCTTGACCACTATCGCAGCCCTCACGGAGCGGCGACCATAGATAACCCCAGCGTCCAGGTAGAAGGGCACAACCCTCTGTGTGGCGACGAGTTGGTAATGCATCTAGATATCGTTGACGGCGAAATTCGAAGTATGCACATTGAGCCACGAGGCTGCTCGATCTCAGTTGCTTCTGCCTCAATGCTGGCGCAACAACTTGAGGGTGCGTCATTAGAAGATGCCCTAGAACTAAAAAAAACCTTTCAAGCAATTATGCAGGGAGCTGAATGGCCGGAAGGGTCGGATCCTGGGGATCTCGAAGCACTCGATGGCGTTAAAAACTTCCCAGTACGGATCAAATGCGCCCTGCTAGCATGGATGACTCTGGAGCAAGCTCTAGCTGAGTATGATCAGGACCTTGTTGGTGAGGTTGTGATAGATCGTGACATCGAAGTCGTAACCAAGAAATCTTGACGGAGATACCGATGGCTCTACCGAGCAAAGAAGAAGTGATTGAGGCCATACGACCGGTCTCTGATCCCGAGATCAACATATCAATCGTTGACCTAGGCTTAGTGTACGACGTTGAAATAGACGGCCCTGTAAAACAAGTTAACGTCAAGATGACCCTTACCTCACCCGCCTGCCCTGTCGGACCGCAGATTATGGCCGCTGTGCACGGCCGCGTTCTTGATCTCGATGAAGTCGATAACGTGGACATCCAGTTAATCTGGAGCCCTCCCTGGGACCCCCGCACAATGGCAACAGAGGACGCGAAGATGGCTCTAGGGATCTGGGAGTGACAGCGTCTGTGATAGCCTGATTCTGTGAAAGTTCTACGCACCAGATTAGCCATCGAAGTGATCGTGGGGGTAATTCTCGTCCTGCCATCACTTGCCTACGCGGATCTGGTGCAAAACCAGGCTATAGTCACGGACGTTCAGCCACCCGAACCCTCGATTCAAGACGTCTATGTCGTCATGCGGGACATGGACCTGGCCTACCAAAACGTCGAAATCCGGACGATCGTACCGACTGAAAACGGAGCCAGCGCTTTGGTTGATTTAGTCGGCGGTACCTTGGTCGACGTAGAATTAGTAGCTGCCGCAGTCGGCTGGACTTTGCGCGATATCTATTATGTTGCAGGCAACGCAGGCGAATTCCAAACTTGGAGTGGTCCCTGGCGTTCCCGAGTAGCCGATGCCAAGCGCTTTTTGGCCGCGGCGACGGGGGAAGAAGGCCCACAGCGACGACCTGAGGAGCTCGCTCCACTCATTTGGTTTGAGGACATCGATGCCGATGACCGGTTGTGGGGGTTAAACCCAACGACGTACAGGATCATGCAGACCCTCAAGATGTTGCCCAACCTCACTGGACCGATGGGCGGTAGCGGCCGCAACCGGTAAGCTTGGGTCAGGCCGCACTACACGCACCCTGAACCCATGCTTCGCACCATCTTACTAATGTACTTGTCTCCAGTGTTTGTTTCTGGATTGTTCCTGTTGCAAATAGCACCAGTCTTCGCCCAGGAACAACTGTTGAGTATGCCGTGCCGCGAGGTGCGGAGTCTTGACGCGATGGAATACTGGTTTTGGGATGCCTTTTCCGGCTTCTCGGAGGTTCAAGATCTCGAACAAGAACGTCTGGGCCGCTTTGTTATCGATCCCGGCATCTGTTTTCGTATCGCACTTATAACCCTTGATAACTCGCAACAAAAAAACGCCGGGATCAGGCAGGCAGTGAGCGAGTTGATCATGTGGACAGCAGACGGCAATCCAGACGAAGAGACAGCCGAACGCGCCATGCGACGGCTCAAGCAAATCACTGAAGAGAACTTCGATACCTACACTGAATGGACTGCATGGTGGGAAACACGCAAGAACTACGTGCTTTGGTCAGAAGAAGAAGCTCGCCTCATTGTGATAATTAGTGCCATGGAAGCTGGTGAGCCGATCCACCATGAGGCCATAGTTCTAGCAGCCGAGGAATATTGGTTCTACGCTGGCCGTGGCTGGATACTGGAAAGTGAACCCGTCGGTCGTTACGTTCTTGGGAGGGTGCTGATCCCACCACACGATTTCAATTTCAGGATCCTGGAGGCCGACTTGGTCGATCGTGATGCCAAGGAACGAGGCTACCTCCGAGCCTTGGAGAACATGATTGTCGACGGTTTACTGTTGCCTGAGCTGCTTGGCGATAGCCTGGAGTCGATCATCGCGCAAATCGCAACCCTGACCGGAGAGAGTTACGTGGACCGTCACAGTTGGGTGGACTGGTGGAATATAAACGGGGACAGTCTCATACTTTCGGCTTCAGGGAACAGGCTTATCGTACGACAGTGAAGCACTGGCAAGAAACCAAGACGATCTTGGACAGGCTCGACGAACTCACGGCAGCCGGCCAAGGTGCTGCTATCGCCTGTGTCGTCAGAATTTCTGGTTCGGCATACCGGCGACCGGGTGCTCGCTTCCTGATCGCCGCCGACGGCTCGACACTGGGAGGTATCAGTGGCGGCTGCCTCGAAGAA
>PCAP01000043.1 GCA_002731215.1 Acidobacteriota bacterium
ACGCCATCTATAGGCAACCGGATCTCTACGATGAGCCCACCATCGGTGGCGTTGCGTGCGTCAACTGTCCCGCCATGGAGCCGAACAGCACGCTCCGTGATCGACAACCCAAGCCCTGTTCCGCCGCTCTCACGATCACGCGAATCGGCAATCCGGTAGAAAGGCTCGAAAAGGCGGGCCAGTTGGTCGTCGGAAACACCTGGCCCATGGTCACGTACCGAAATAACCGCACAGCGTGACGTTGTCCCGACACCTGGCGAATCATCGACAACCATATCTGCAAAGGTCAAACCGATCTCGACATCCGTTCCGGAGTCGGTGTATAGAACCGCGTTGCGCACAACATTCTCAATCGCGCTACGCAATAACAGTTCGTTACCTCGAACTGAGCACGACTCCGAAGTCTTTACCTTGACCCCTGCTTCCTTGGCCTTGGCTTCGAAGTCAGCATCGACAGTGACATCGTCAATTAGCCTATTCAAGTTGACACTGGCGAATTCCGGCTCCGAGGCGCCACTTTCAAAACTTGATAGCGCCAATACGCGGCCAATCAGAACGTTGAGCTGCTCGGCCTCGACTTCAATTCGGTCAAGTGGGCCCGTTGCTTCTTCACCAGCACGTTGCCGGGCTAGGGCAAGCGCCACGTTAAGTCGGGCAAGCGGTGAACGTAGCTCATGCGAGACATCGCTCATCAGTTGGCGCTGTGTAGTAAGCAGCGACTCAATACGCTCGGCCATAACATCAAAATCACGTCCCAGTTCAGCAAGTTCGTCGCGGCGCTTGCCCACGGCAGGACCAACGCGAACACCCAGGTTGCCAGAGGCAAATTGGTGTGTTGCATCGCGCAGTCGCAAGACAGGTGCCGTCAAATAGCGAGCCAATCCGAAGCAGAGAATTCCGGCGGTAAAAAAGACCGCAAGCAACCGCAATACCAGCTCGCCTGGCTGATCAACTAACGACGACCAAACACGCCACGCCGCCAAACTTGCCGGCGGGCCAATGGTGCCATCTGGGAGCCTCGCGCCCCGGCCTCCTCGGAAATTAATACGTCCACGGGCATCACCATCTTCCAACCGGCCGGCCTCGCGGCGACCATCTGCGTCCGATCTACCCCGGTACGGCCACTCCATCTCAGTGAGCACGACGTAGGTATTGCCTTCCGGACTGACGACCTGCAGCGCTATTAAGCGACCCCCCTCGAACGTTTCTATCACGAGCTCGTCATTACTGCCCGCCCGCTCGACGAGCTCGACACCACCATCGGGCACGACCCTGCCCGACAGCTCTTGAGCGTTATCGTCGAACAAGAAAGCGTTCAGTCGGTATCGTTGCTCTATGCGACCGAGATAATTAGCAAGGCCTTCACGCCCACGATCCTCGTAAGCCTCAATCACGGACTCCGCTGTTAGCGTCAAACCGGAAGCTACCGCGACCTCACCTGAACTATCTTGCAACGTAACGGTAGAGATCACGAATGCCGTACCGACCAGTGTCATTGCCAACCAAAACCATATGAAAATCTTGAAGTAGAGATTCCGCATGATCTGATTAGTCCACAGTGTCGACGTCTTTGCTCGGCAACGCATATAAATAGCCAACTTGACGCACCGACTTGATACGCTCCATGCCTTCGATCTCGTGACCAAGTTTCTTACGAAGGTTGCTAACGTGAACGTCGATGCTGCGGTCGTAAGGTGAGTACTTACGGTCTAATACCTGCTCTACAAGGCTTTCACGTTCAACTACACGACCAGCATTTCGCAGCAAAACTTCAAGAACGTTGAACTCCATAGCCGTCAAGTGAATCGGAGTGGTGTCACGGGTAACTGTTCGCGAACCCGTGTCGAGCTGGATATCACCAATTACCACCTTTTCATTCAGGGCAGTGGCACCGACGTTAGCGTGCACGCCGCTGCGGCGCAGGATGGCTTGAATGCGGGCGACGAGCTCGCGCGGATTGAACGGCTTTGGAAGATAGTCGTCGGCCCCAATCTCCAACCCAACGATTCGGTCGACATCATCACCACGGGCAGTAAGCATGAGAACGGGAACGTTTGACTGGGAGCGGATCCGTCGTAGAGCCTCGAACCCATTGATTCCGGGCAACATGACATCAAGAATGATTAGATCGTAGTCGCTCTCGAGGGCACGGTCGGCACCATGGTCCCCATTACCTTCGGTGTCGATCTCGAACCCTTCCGATTCCAGATACTCACTGACCAATTCGCAGAGTTCAGCATCGTCGTCAATGACGAGAATTTTTTCCCCCACCGGGCCGTTGCCCCGCACGGGTTTATTAGGTTTTAGGCGTTTGCTTGCGGCATTCATCTCATAGTCACCGTAGCATGCGGAGGTCTTGTTTCAGGAGGGGAGCCCTGTTAAGAACTGTTAAGCCAAACCGCATGCGTTCTTACAAACTTTTACGTTGCCCAAACGGACACTAAACACCAATTCCTGCACAATTCGTATCCAGTAAACCGGTGAGCTTACCGAGACGGACTAGAGAGCAAGAACCAGGCCGATGTCAATGGGAGCGGCGGAGACTTGGGATCGTGCCAGTGTCCGGCTCAACTCAGCGTGCTGGTGTCTCAGAGGAACGGGGCACGTGTTCTATTGAAGGTGGAACAACCTCCGATTTAAAGGGGACGGACCTAGTTGCTTCTCTTGAAATCGACACGTGCCCTATCCTTTGACTGCCCTAGCAAGATGTATCTATCTGACGAAGACAACTCAGTGGCCATGCGCCAATAGTTACCGAAGCCTATAAGAGACTGTTAAAATTTTTTACTTGCAACCACCCCCACCACATTTCCCTTCTTAGCGCCTGGAAACCTCCATGAGCGAACAGGCTGTTGCCGAATCGGCCCCAACGGCCTCCAGCCAGCTTGCGATCATCGATTGCAAAGGGCTCGGAAAGACTTACATTTCTGGCAAGCTCGAAGTGCACGCCCTAAAGGGTGTGGACCTGCAGGTGATGCGCAACGAATTCGTCGCCATCATGGGACCATCGGGCTCTGGCAAGTCGACTCTCATGAACCTCCTGGGCTGCTTGGATACGCCCTCATTTGGCTCGTACCGACTAAACCAAACCGAGAGCGCTAATCTTGACGACGATGAACTCGCTGCAGTCCGCAACCAAGAAATCGGTTTCGTCTTCCAGACGTTCAACCTGCTAGCTCGGGCAACGGCGCTACACAATGTTGAGCTGCCACTCATCTACGCTGGCATGTCATCGCGCAAGCGACATGAGAGGGCAATGAATGCGCTCGAGCGCGTCAATCTAGGTCATCGTTGGGATCATCGCCCCAATGAACTATCGGGTGGAGAACGCCAAAGGGTGGCTGTGGCCCGGGCGTTAGTAAATAAACCAGCCATCGTGCTCGCAGACGAGCCCACTGGAAACCTCGACTCGCGAACTTCATATGAAATCATGAACCTCTTTGTGGAACTTCACAAAGCAGGCCAGACAATCATCATTGTCACTCATGAAAATGACATCGCCCGTTACGCACACCGTGTTATACGCGTCCTCGATGGCAACATTGTCGAGGACAAACGGCAGGTCCCAGCGACCCCTTCGCCACCACCATCCGAAGGTGAAGAGCAGGAGGCGCATGGCATCAGTGACATGCTGGGGTCCAATAAGTAGTAATGCCAGCGCCTTCAAGACGCTACGCTTGAACAAACAACGCAATCATCGGATAAGCCGGCAGGAAGTCCCAGCTCTCATATATGGGAGCAGGATCGAATCCGTTGCCTTACACTCGCGAAAGAGGCGTTAACGATCGGGGAGAACCGCCATGCACACCTTCGTCACGTTGCTGAACTTTACCGACCAAGGCATTCAAAACCTGAAGGACTCGCCACATCGCGCCGATATGTTCTTGGAAGTTGCCGAGAAGGCAGGCGCCCGCGTGAAGGATATGTACTGGACACTGGGTCACCACGACGGTGTTCTTATCATCGAGGCACCAGACGACGAGACCGCGGCCGCGGTCCTGCTGTCACTAGGATCCAACGGCAACGTAAGAATCGAGACGCTCCGCGCCTTCGACTGGGCTGAGTTTCAGGCGGTACTCGACCACATTTCCTGACCAATACCCCAAGGCGGGAACGGCACTCCGAGAACACCCGCCGTGTATCCAACGACTGATGGCCAAACAAATAGCCGAACGACCCTTGACCTACGGCCGAATTTTTAAGTTCTGGGCACCACTCGCCGGGACCTGGTTGATGATGGCCGTCGAGGCACCATTTCTGGGTGCCATAATCGCGCGACTCCCTGGCCCCACCGAGAATCTAGCAGCGTGGGGTGTTTCGGTTGCCTTCGCCCTACTCATCGAATCTCCAGTAATCATGCTGTTGAGCGCTGCAACGGCACTGGTTCGCGACAAAACTAGTTACTTGGCCCTAAGGCGTTTTACTTACACCCTGAACATTCTGTTGACCGCTGTGATGGTGCTGGTTTTGATACCTCCCGTGTTTCGCGTCCTCACGGGGACATTGCTGAACTTGCCAAACGAAGTCGCGCAGCTAACGTACGGTGCACTGGTGTTGTTGCTTCCATGGCCGGCGGCAATCGGTTACCGGCGGTTCCTGCAAGGAACACTCGTACGACACAACATGACCCGTCGGGTCGCTTATGGAACGGTAGTACGAATGGTCTTCATGGCCTTGTCAGCCGCGATTGGGGTCAACTTCTTCAATTTTTCTGGCGCACAGGTGGGAGCCTTCGCCCTCTCCGCAGGTGTCGTGGCAGAGGCCATCGCTAGCCGGCTAATGGCCGCTCGGATCGTCGCCGAACTGCTTGGTGGCCGTCGTGAAACCACCCAATCACAGGAGCTGACGTTGACCGGGATCGCCAACTTTTATTTCCCACTAGCAACGATGTCGATTTTGGCGATGACGCTACACCCCATGCTGACGTTCTTCGTCGGTCGCAGCCGTCTCGCATTGGAATCGCTCGCCGTCCTCCCCGTGGTGCACGGGCTAGTGTTCTTGTTTCGCGCGGTGGGGTTGTCGTATCAAGAGGTGACGATCGCATTGATGGGCGATCGTGCCGAAAACTACGACCGGATTGCCAACTTTGCGATCATTATAGGCGTTTCCACGTCAGCGATACTCAGTCTCATCATCTTCACACCATTGGCTAATGCCTGGTTCCAAACCGTCTCCGGATTGTCCCCGAAGCTTGCTGAATTGGCTCTTGCACCGGCTCGTATAGCAGCACTTTTGCCGGTACTTAGCGTACTGATGTCTTTTCAGCGAGCCATTTTGGTGCATTCACGACTGACGCGGCCATTGACTGGAGCCACCGTACTAGAAATTGCAGCGACTGCAGTGATTCTGTCAGTCGCTATATTCGGGTACCAGATTATGGGCGCGATCGCTGCAACGCTTGCGATGGTACTTGGACGAGTTGCAGGCAACCTTTATTTGACGCCTCCATGTATCAAGGCGGTGCACAGCTTACGCAATGGAGGCCACACGAAACTGTAACAACGTTGTTCTTAGCCAAGTTTTTGAACGATGACAACTTTTGAGGCCTATGAGTTGAAGGATAGTATTAGCGGGATTGATTGGCAGGCCAATATCGAGATGTTTAGGAGTTTTTTGTGAAGATGAATAACTCATTGCTTGTGCTGTTCGCAGCTATCCTCCTGCACACGCCTGTCAGCGCCACGGATGACTACCAACGAAATTGGAATGTCGACGTGATGCACTACCGGTTCCACCTGGAACTGCGTGACGACACCGACTCGATCGACGGTGAAACTGACATTACCGTTCGCTTCGTGACTGATGGAATCAGCGAATTTTCGCTCGACCTAATCGGTCGAGACCCAGGAGCAGAAACGGGGATGGAGATCTCCGATGTGAGTCATAACGGCGAACCGGTCCGCTTTTCACACGCTGAAGACCGAATCACGATCTCGATGGCCTCTCCCTCGTCGGTGGAGGAACGTCGCATCTTCACCGTCTCCTATAAAGGCATACCAGCCGACGGCCTGATCATTGCCGAAAACATGTTCGGCGATCGCACTTTCTTTGGCGACAACTGGCCCAACCGCGCCCGTCACTGGCTGCCAACAGTCGACCATGTGTCAGACAAGGCAACGGTCGAGTGGATTGTCATCGCTCCCAGTCACTACCAGGTCGTCGGCACCGGGCGCCTTATAGAACGAACGAGCTTGAGCACTGGATATCAACAAACGCACTGGGGTTCGTCCATCCCGATCCCTCCTAAGGTGATGGTCATCGGCGCAGCACGTTTTGCCGTGCAGTATGTCGGGACGGTCTCCTCGGTACCGGTGCAATCTTGGGTTTATCCACAGAACCGCGATGAAGGTTTCTACGACTATGCCATCGCCGAGAAGGTACTGCGTTTTTTCGACGGTCATATCGGCCCGTTCCCATACGAGAAACTTGCCAATGTCCAATCAAAGACGCGTTACGGCGGCATGGAGAACGCTAGCAATATTTTCTATAGCGAGCGATCGGTGAGTGGCAATCGAGCCAGCGAGGGACTGATTGCTCACGAAGTCGCACACCAGTGGTTCGGCAACTCAGTTACGGAAAAAGACTGGCATCACATCTGGCTCAGCGAGGGATTCGCTACCTATTTCACCCAGCTCTACAACGAATTCACTCAGGGGCACGATGCCATTGAGAACGGCATGCGCGGAGCCCGGAATACGATTATTGCCTTTTACGCACAAAACTCAGAGTTGGCTCTGATCGCGGAGCAGCTTAGCGACCCAAATCGAATGCTCAACCGCAACGCTTATCAGAAGGGTGCCTGGGTATTGCATATGTTGCGCCGCCAAATCGGCGATGAGGCTTTTTGGGCCGGCATCCGCGAATACTACCGTCAGTACCGCGACACCAATGCACTAACCGAAGATTTTCAACGCATCATGGAAAAGGCTTCCACCCAGAACCTCCAACAATTCTTTCAACAATGGGCGTACGTACCAGGCCACCCGATACTGGAGGGCACATGGCGCTATGACACCAACGCTGGACAGATCAACATCACCATTCACCAGACCCAACCCAGTGGAAATACCTTCATGTTCCCGCTCGATATCGGAATCTCCGTTAGTGCGGAAGTGCCAACGCGAGTTGAAACCCTACAGATGAGTAGCGCCGTGGAAACGTTTACTATCCCCGTCGATTCTGAACCGAACACAGTCACCCTCGATCCTGACACTTGGTTGCTATTCGAAGGTGAGCTATCACAACAACAAGGCGACGTATCTCAACGCTGATGTCCACCTGTCGACCCCGCAGATTCGAAGCTGCCGCGAGCATCGCTGCGGCGACGCTGCTGGCAAGTTGCGGAGGACCTCCGCCAGTTACTCCCTCACCTTTCCCTGAAGATACGCCGCGCCTAATGCTGTTTCTGGTCATCGACCAATTTAGCCAAGAATATCTAGCTCGGATGGAACAGGTGTTGTCGGGAGGGTTCGGGTACTTGCTCGACAACGGTGTGGTTTTCACAAACGCACACCAAAACCATGCCAACACCGTCACCGGCGCTGGGCACGCGACGCTGGCAACGGGAGCTTATCCGAGGCGCTCGGGAATAATCGGCAATAGGTGGCACGACCGAGAAACCGGTGAAGAGATCTACTCCGTTGACGACGAACAACACGGTGTTTCACCTAGCAATCTCTTGGTCGACACGATCGGTGATTGGCTTAAGAACATGGACCCGCAGTCAAAGGTCTTCACAGCAAGCGGTAAGGACCGCAGCGCCATACTGACGGGCGGCCACCAGGCCGACGGCGCTTTTTGGGATAGTGATGGTAACTGGGAAACTAGCAATTACTACTCAGAACCGGACTGGCTCGATACTTTCAACGAACAAAAATGGCTCGATCAGTTCTTCGGTGAGTTGTGGGAACCACTACCGGTTGAAGACGATGTGCTCAAGGAACTAAGTATCGTCACACTAGATGAAGGCATCTATCAGCGTTCCTTTCCCTACGCCTTTGGCTCAAAGTCTTTGCTGCCTAATAGCGATTTCTACGAAGCCTTGAAATCGTCGCCTTTCAGCGACATGTACCTGGCGGAACTGGCAAAAACAATCATCGTTGAAGAGAAACTCGGCACCGATGAGCACCCTGACTTTCTTGGCCTTGCTTTCTCCGCGGTCGATAGTGTGGGGCACGACTTCGGACCCCATAGCCGCGAAGTTCTCGACACCATTCTTCGACTTGACCAAACCTTGGCGGATCTATTCAAGTTCATCGATCAACTCATCGGGCTGGACAATGTTGTCATCTCGCTAAGCTCTGACCATGGCGTTGTCCCGATCCCTGCCTATCGTGAATTGGTTGGCAATTGGGGCGAACAAACAGATATGGACGACATTGCCTGTTTCCAGACTGCCGGCCGGACGCTTTCTGAACGGTACGGCGACGCCAATTGGTTGAAAGTGGGTCTGTATCTAAACGACGAGGTGATCGAAGCAGCGGGGATTGATCGTCTCGAAATCGAGCGCGGGGTCGCCGCCATGATCGGGGCTTGCGATTCTGTCGAACACGTGTGGACCGGTAGCGAGTTGCTAGCAATCGAACCAACGTCAGCAGCCGAGCAACCTGCTGAGGGCGAAGCGTATTTCAAGCAACTGTTCTTCAACAGCTACCACTCGGAGCGGAGCCCTGACTTCAGTGTGCAGTACGCACCCTACTACCTCGATTCCATGGGCCGCGGCTCGTCACACGGCACGCCATACGCGTACGACACCTGGGTTCCATTCATCGTCATCGCTCCGGGCTTCGGGTCACAGGAGATCAGCGGCCGCGTCCACACCGCCGACATGGCACCCACGCTAGCCAGCATCATGGGCATCGAAACATCAACCAAACTGGACGGGTTCGACCTCAGCGCTTCCCCGAGCACGATGAGATCCTTGAGAGAATAGAACCCATAGAATGCTGCCATAGAAAATTCTCTCGATTTCCTTCTAATCGCTTAACGGTCAACGCTGCGCACCAGGCGACCTCCCCACCGCATGCCGCGATGGTCAGCAGGCTTATTGATATCCTCGCGGTCTGACACCCGAAGTCGACGAATACCAAAGGTCCAATCGCCGCCACGAGTACCGATGCCATCGGCGTTAAGTACCTCGTATCCACCGCGCGCGGAGCGGCGCGCCCCTGGCCACCACTCGACTTCCTCACCTGCTGCATTGCCCGCAGGAGACAACTCACCATCACCGTGGCGGCCCTGGTAACGACGTCCGCCGGAACGACCAACAGTCACGACCATCTCAGCCACATTGCCACTCATCTCAGTAACCCGATAATACGAACCACCGAAACTCAAACGTGATGTCGCCAACGGCACGAAAGCACTGGCTCGGAGCGGGCCCGATACACTACTCTCCAGTCCGATCGTTCCGTCGAAGGCAACGTTTGCGCCTGTAACCTGGTTGGTGATGAGTTCCTCAGGCGTATCTTCATCCTGCAAGACATACTTACCGGCTGGCGGTACCTCCGGGCCCCAGGCGAATTCCCCGGGGTTAGGATAACGATCACCCCGAGCCGCCTTCTCGAACTCTAGTTCGCTCATGGGACGCAACCCGCTCCAGTCTGCAAACGCCGCAACGTCCATCCACGACAACCAGTTGGCGGCGCGATTGTAGGGCATCACTCGAAACTCCGCGCTGGATGAGATCGCATAACGATGTCCCTCTCCCGCTGGGACGCTAGAGGCTGGATTGCGCGTGCCCTGTTGGGAAGGGTCAATCAGGTTGAGGAAGTGGGCATAGTCACCCTGGGTAAGCTCGTTCTTCATAACGTAGAACGACCTAAAGCCTTTGGGGAACTCATCTGGGAGCGTCTGCTTTGTCTCATTTGAAAAGTCGTCCCAGAACTGCTGTGAAGTGGCGCTTGAAACGCGACGGTCGTGGTTTCCGAGGCTGTTTTCCCCACCACCTCCGAGTGTTATTTCAGCTTCGCTACTGATCTCGAATGACTGTTGCGACACTCCACGTTCGAACTGGGCAGCGACCAACGTCTCTACAGTAGTACCGTCACCGACCATGAACGGGCCTTCCGGGATGTTAACCATCTGCAACGCGATAACCTCGATTTCCACGGAGGTGCTCCTGGCAACGCCATCACCGATAAGCGGCCAGGATAGGGACACTTGATTCCAGTCGATGGAACTGAAACCGGTGTCGGCACGGTGCAGGAATATGCCACGGCCATCTTTAGACGGGGTAAGCGTGGCCAACACACCATTGTTTTCACCGATGCGATGTGCTGAGGGAGCGGGCGAGATGCCAGCATGGCGCCACGGTTGCCCGGGTTCATGAAATTTCACGAACACCCACACCGCGTCCCAGTTCAGGTCGTCCCGGAATGAGTTTTCCCAGGCAATATCAAAAATAATGCTTGCCGGTTGCGCGTCCGTCGACGGCATCCTGAGTGTAACGTTTTCGATCCGTACGTCGGAGTATCCGCCGACACCAAATCCGCCACAGCCAACCACCAATGCCATCAGCAACGCCAGAGCAACGAAACGAGCTTCATCCACCTCACGCACCGATGGTTGTTACGTACACGGACACTGCCACAGATTCGAGCACAGTAACTGATGGCAGTTCAGTTTGATTGTAGGACTGCTATCCATCAAGACACTCCTTGCGAAACTAGCTGATTCTGACAAGTCTCTATCAGTCACACAAAGCTTCATGAAGGCCGGCCCAAGCGTTGGTTGATCCAATGCCAAGCAACCACCGCTAGCCACCTACGTAGGATCGAAGCACGGTACCCACCACAGCCCCCATGTAATTCCCCATCGCATACCCGAGCAGGCCAACGGCAATCCCCGGCAACAAAAGATTCGAGTAGCCACGTGCCCCAGCCAACGCCATCGCCGAGGCCGGCCCACCGATGTTTGCCTGCGAAGCAACCGCCAATGTGCGCGCGTCGATACCGGCTAGGCGACCGATACCGAAAATGATAATTCCGTGGACCGCAACGGTTGCCAAGGCGAAATAGAAAACAGCCGGGCCGATCACGAAGATATTAGCAATCACTGACTGCGCACCATTAGCGGCAAGAAATAAATGCAGCAGATAGTTGCCCCACATAGCGCTGCCCGACAATTCTTTGACTGCAGGAACCTGAGCGGCAAGCAACACTAACGTTGTCAGGATTAGAACCTCGGGCACGACCCAGGCAGCGGCCAACACGTCAGCGAGCCAAACCAACCCGACCGCGAGCATAACCAACGTCGCAGCCTCGACAAGTGAAACAGCGTTGATAGTGCTGTGCAGGCTCTCCTTCAGGTCCGAAGAAATCCCCGTTGCGCCGACCTCTTCGCCTATTTCTTCGAGGTCTGCTTCGAGCATTAAGTTTGAATTGGACAGCTTTGCAGTCGTGTTTGAAGTAAGTTCGCCAGGCTTGGGCCCTTCTACGCCGAAATCATGCCTTCCGCGAGACAGTAGTAAGGGGATCGAAAGACAGGCAATGAGCCAAATGGCTGTGATCGCAACATCAGCTGCAACCGCAGCACTGAACATATCGCTGCTAGTCTCAAAGTACTCACCAAGGGCAGCGAAGT
This sequence comes from Acidobacteriota bacterium, assembly GCA_002731215.1. GTDB lineage: Bacteria > Acidobacteriota > UBA890 > UBA890 > UBA890 > UBA890. The sequence continues at coordinate 11,584 of PCAP01000043.1, forward strand.
TCACACCACCACCCATGTACGTCCCCGTGTACTGCCCCGCTAACTTGTAAGTCTCGGGGCCTACGGAGTCACTGAGCAGCAACGCTGCCGAAGACGCCCCCAAAGCCGTGCCAATGGCACCGATGAAAAACGCGGCCAACATTTGGGGCCCGGCGCTAAACACCGATCGCAGATCAACCGTAAGCAGAATTAGCACAATGGCGACACTCACCCCGGTGCTGGCAAGGAATTCATAGATCGGTGACTTGTCGGGCAACAGGCCAGCGTTAGACAACGCCATCGCCAGCAAAATCGCGACCAAAACAGAGCCTAGGGCACGGAATACCTTGATGTTTCGGGCAAGCTCAATTGATATGTAGACGACCGCCGCCAAGACGACGAGCACGGCGAAAGGATCATTGATCATAAGCTCTACTCTATACTGACTACACGGGTGTCCCGCACCGGGACACATGGCATGGAAGTCGCCGTGATCCTCGATTCACATCCCGGCCGATTTTGGCACAAGCTCTCGGATGACAGGCTCCAGTGTGATCTGTGCCCACGTTTTTGCCGCCTCCGCGACGGACAGCGCGGCCACTGTTTCGTGCGCGCCAACGAGGATGACATGATCGTCCTGACAACTTACGGTCGATCAAGCGGATTCTGTGTTGATCCGATCGAGAAGAAGCCGCTCAACCACTTCTTACCGGGAACCCCGGTGCTATCGTTCGGCACCGCTGGCTGTAACCTCGCCTGCAAATTTTGCCAGAATTGGGATATCAGCAAGTCGCGCGAATTCGACACGCTAGCCGACCAAGCTTCACCGGAAGCCATCGCCCGAGCAGCTAAAAAGGCGGAATGCCGCAGCGTGGCGTTCACCTACAACGACCCCGTAATTTTCCATGAGTACGCAGTCGATGTGGCGCAAGCGTGCCGTGAAGTTGGCATCAAGACCGTCGCCGTTACTGCTGGCTACGTATGCCCAGAGCCAAGAAACGAGTTTTACCGTCACATGGACGCTGCAAACATCGATCTGAAGGCATTTACAGATGAGTTCTACAACAAAGTCACTCTTTCCGATCTCGCCACGGTGCTCGAAACACTCTTGTATCTGAAACATGAAACTGATGTCTGGTTCGAGATCACCAACCTGCTGATCCCGGGCCTCAATGATTCTGATGCTGAGCTCAACGAGATGACTTCGTGGGTTGTTAAAGAATTGGGTACTGATGTGCCGATGCACTTCACAGCGTTTCACCCTGACTACAAGATGATGGACATTTCTCCAACGTCACCGTTGACATTGACCCGGGCAAGAGAGATCGCCGGTGGTAACGGCGTTCGATACGCTTACACGGGAAATGTCCACGATGAGACTGGCGGCAGCACCTATTGCCACGAGTGCGAAGGCCGCCTTATAGGGCGTGATTGGTACGAACTGACTTCGTGGAAACTCGACGAAGGCGGAGCCTGCACTCGCTGTGGAACATTTTGTGCCGGTGTTTTTGAAGCGACGCCGGGAACCTGGGGTGCTAAGCGGGCACCATTGCGTATCGCTTAGTAATTAGTAGCCGCTCACCGTTTGTGTGCGAAAGCTCCGGGCAACCTACTCAATTCAGGTGGCAGCACGATAGCAATCAATAAGCTGTAGCGCGCATCGGCGTCACTAATTCGTACCAAAGGAGCCAGCCTCTTCAACTTGAGCACCACGCAGTGTTATCGCGATGCTCGCTGCCACACCTCTACGACTGCCGTCTCAATAGTATGTTCGTTGAGAATCGTTGCCTCTTCGACGGAAAGTTGTGACGAAATACCAGGAACGTTCTTCTGGCCGACGGCTCGAGTTGGGATACCTTGGAATTTCTCCACTACATGCCCTTGGATGGTCCGCACAAAGCCAGCAAACGACCGGTCTTCGGCAGCGATCACTAGGCAATTAGTACGGGCGACACTTGCGTAGACGGTTTCCAGATCCGGAGGAACTAGTGTGCGAAGGTCAATCACCTCAGCTTCGATCCCTTCTTCAGCGAGGTTTGCAGCTGCTGCCATCGACGTCCATACCGCCCTGCCCCAGGCCACTATCGTGACGTCTTCGCCCGAACGACGTATTGCTGCTTTACTGAACGGTACCCGCACTGAAGGATCAATCCTGGGGATCTCGCCTCGCATGATTGACTTCTTGAGCGCGTTGATCTCCTCAAGATCTGAGGGTTCCCCCGGGAACGCGGGACCGAGCAACTGACGATAAGCAAACTTGGGCTCGAGGCAAATAACGGAACCACCATAATCGGCGGCAGTCATGAGCAAGCCGTAAACGTCATAGCTAGTCGACGGCATCAGCA
>PCAP01000014.1 GCA_002731215.1 Acidobacteriota bacterium
GGTGTCATAGATCTCGGGCTCAGCCTCTCTAGAGAGACGGATGACCTTCGCATAGCATCCACCTTCAAAATTAAACACGCCGTTACTACTCCAACCGTGTTCGTCATCTCCGACCAGAGTTCTTGACGCGTCCGCGGACAGTGTTGTTTTGCCAGTTCCGGACAGGCCAAAAAACAGCGCAACGTCGCCATCCGGCCCGACATTCGCCGAACAATGCATCGGCATGACGTCACGAAACGGCAGATAGTAATTCATCGCCGAGAATGCCGACTTTTTCATCTCACCTGCGTATTCAGTACCAGCTATCAGAACCAGCTTCTTGCTGAAGTTCACTAGTATGAATACATCCGAGTTCAGTTCGTCATGACGCGGAGAAGCGTGGAATCCGGGACAGTCGATTACGACGAACTCTGGATCATGCACTGCAAGTTCTTCGTCCGTAGCCTTGATGAACATATTCCGGACGAAGAGGCTATGCCAGGCGTACTCTGTAATCACCCGCACCGACATACGGTAATCTGGGTCAGCCCCACACCAGCAGTCCTGTACAAAGACGTCCTGGCCACGCAAGTGCAGCGCCATGCGACGGTGTAACTCTTCGAAGCGCTCCTCGTTGTAACCCTTGTTCTCAGGGCCCCACCAAATGTGGTCACGATTTAAGTCTTCCTCTACGAGATATTTGTCGCCAGGCGAACGTCCGGTGAAACCGCCGGTGCGCACAACAAGCGACCCACCATGGGCGAGTACACCCTCATGGCGACGGAGTGCCGCCTCGTATAGGCGGGCCGTGGTTTGATTCCAATAGATCCTTTTTAGGCCCGTCAGGCCCTGCTCCGAAAGGTCTACTGGACTGCGGTTGGGGGGATCAGATTCCTGCATCAAACTCTCCCTGAGAGAAACGTCGGGTTACTTTGGAATTAGAGTTAGCCGGCACAGTCAGGGAGAGTCTACATAAAAATTCGGCGGCTGCTGACCCACCTGCCCTCGGCTGTCATTACCCCAAAGCTGGCAACAAACAGGGACGGCTCAAAATCAGCCAACGAGCGTCGCTACCAGCACCGCTTTAATCGTGTGGAGGCGATTTTCCGCCTGGTCAAACACGATCGAGTAATCTGACTCGAAGATGTCATCAGAGACTTCCATCCCGTCAAGCCCGTACTTCTGAAAGATTTCCTCCCCAACTACTGTCTCGCGATCGTGAAAGGCTGGCAAACAATGGAGGAACTTAACGTTAGGATTTCCGGTCGCCTCAATGAGGTCACGGTTAACCTGGTATGGCGTCAATAGTTCGATGCGTTCTTCCCAAACCGATACGTCTTCCCCCATCGAAACCCAGACGTCTGTGTAAAGAAAGTCAGCTCCGAGAGCACCCTCGACGGGGTCAGCGGTGAAAGTCACACGGGCGCCGCTCTTTTCGGCATAGCTGGCACAACGATCTCGCAAATCGACACTGGGCCACAACTCCTCGGGGGATGCTAAACGAACTTCCATGCCAAGTTTGGAGCCACCAACTAGCAGAGAATTGCCCATGTTGCTACGCGCATCGCCGAGGTAGCAGTAGCAGATCTCGTTCAAGGGCTTGCCGCAATGCTCGGTCATGGTCAAAACGTCAGCAAGAATTTGCGTTGGGTGATACTCGTCGGTAAGACCGTTGTACACGGGTACCCCGGCGTACTCAGCAAGGGCCTCGACCCGGTCTTGTGCATAACCTCGATATTCGATGGCGTCATACATTCGACCGAGGACCCGCGCCGTGTCTTTCATCGATTCCTTGTAACCAATCTGCGATCCCGACGGGCCAAGATAGGTAGCTTGGGCACCTTGATCGTAGGCGGCCACCTCGAAGGCACAGCGGGTTCGAGTCGAAGCCTTCTCGAAAATTAGGGCAATGTTTTTACCCCTCAGGAGTGGCTCCTCATGACCTGAATGCTTGGCTGCTTTAAGTTCACGAGACAGTTTCAGAAGGTCGCAAATTTCTTCGCCACTGAGGTCTTCGAGGGTCAGAAGGTTTCTGTTTTTCAAATTCACAGGCAGGTCACTCTCTGCAGCATAGAAATCAAGGGAACGTTCTAGGTAACCGTACCGTTTTCTGCCTGAAATTCCAGATCTACAGGCTTGGCCAGGAAGCGGTGAATACCTACGAGCATGACAGCACTAATCGGCAGGGCCAGCCACCACGGCAGACCGAAACCGGTGGGAATGGTGCCAATCACCATGCCGACAGACCCTACTAGAAGAGCGTACGGCAATTGGGTGCGAACATGGTCGATATGGTCGGAGCCGCTGGCCATTGACGACAGGATCGTGGTGTCAGAAATTGGTGAGCAATGATCCCCCCACACAGAACCAGCGAGCACACAAGAAACGGTCGAGTAGATGATTCCGTAGTTCTCTGGCGTCGCCATGTTACTTGCCTGCATCACGGCCCAGGTGAGCGGCAAAACAAGTGGCATCAGGATACCCATGGTTCCCCAGCTCGATCCAGTAGCAAATGCAGTCGCCGCCGACAGGATGAAGACGAGCGCCGGTACAAACCCAGGGTGCAGCGCATCACCGAGGACGGAGACCAAATAGCCAGCAGTGTTCAGCACTTCGGTGACCGCCGAGAGTGCCCATGCCAGCACCAAGATGATCATTGCGATCATCATCGCCTTAAGGCCAGCGTACCAAGCGTCAACCGTCTCAGCGATCGTTAAGATCCGCTGGCCTATAGACAAAGCGGCGGCGGTGAAAGCCCCAAGCAAAGATGCCCACATCAACGCTTTGTAGGAGTCCGCCTCGCCTATGATCTCACGCAAGCCATTGCCTTCCCCTGTCACGTTTGCTTCCCCTGTCACGTAGAGTCCCACAAGCACTCCGCCAACCAGCACGGAGATCGGGATCATCGCGTTGAGCGCACGCTGTGGCTGCCCTTCTTTCGGCACCAGTTCACGGGCGCCGCCCGCCGATTCGTCGACGTGGGCAGTGGGTGAAAGAACCTGCCCCGTAGTCCGGGCCCGAATCTCGGCATGATACATGGGCCCGAAATCACGCCCCGAAAGTGAGACGAGAAAAACAAAGAACATCGCCAAAATAGGATAGAAGCTATAGGGAATCGATTTCAGAAAAACGGTATAGGCAGCCTCGTTATATCCGTCCATTTGCTGCATGCCGGTCGCGATCTGTCCGACCTCGAAGCCGATCCAGGTGGTTACAAACGCCACGCAAGCAACAGGTGCAGCGGTGGAATCAACTATGTAGGCAAGCTTCTCGCGTGATACGCGCAGCCTGTCAGTAACCTGCCGCATCGTGTTGCCAACGATCAGAACGTTGGCGTAGTCGTCAAAGAAGATGACGAGGCCGAGCACACCGGTCGCCGCCTGTCCCCTCTCAGGCGTACGCGCAAACGGAACGATCTTATTGACCACCCCTTGCATGCCGCCGCTTTTTGAAACGATTCCCACCATGCCACCGATCATGAAGGTAAAAAGAATGATCGCCGCGTGGCCGGGATTAGTTATCGCCTCAAGAACGTATATCTGAAAAGCGTCGAGCAAACCCCATCCTGCCCCAGCAAAAGAGAACCCGTGGGCTGCGAACGCTCCGAACCAAAGACCGAGGAAGAGTGCCGGGATAACGTTCTTAGTAATCAGCGCAACACCAATCGCGATCAGGGGAGGCAGGATCGAAATCCATCCCGGAATCACCCGTACCGAACTCATCGCCACGATCGAGCCATTGATCAGCAGTTCGACCTCCACCGGTCCGGTGGACGAAACAACGATATCGGCAACCATGAAGCTTCCATTCTCTTCCACATCAGCAATTAGGGTCTCGCCCCCGACTCGTACCGCAAGCACATCGGAATCAGAGACCTTGCCCATGACCGAGACCTCAAAAGGAATGCCGGCTAGAGCCAGCGTGGGCTCGATTTCGTAATCCTGTGCCCAAGCTGGGCTCACGCAGAAGCAAAGCCACACAGCTATCGCACACGTCGGTAGTGCACATCGAGTATGCATGGTCTCAGTCGCCTTTCAGGGTGGGCTCGACCGGTGACTCAAATAACGTAGAAGCTCCGAATACGCCCGACCAAACGAAATCTTCAAGCCCTTTACGCTGACGCGGCTCATTTTCTGCCGCTTTTAGCTCCCGAGGCAATTTCTCGGTATCACCTGGGTAGCCGAGAGCGATGCCAGCGACTGGGTCATAGTCATCTGGAATGCTCAGCTTCGCACGTGCCGTGTCTTGGTCGAAACCACCCATCTGGTGCGCCACCAGTCCTAGGTCAGTCGCCTGCACCAGCATCAACGCCACAGCCTGGCCAAGGTCATGGTAGGCATGGCGATTCGGTCTCCCGTTGTGGTCGAAAGCCAACTTGGCGATTGAGACCATCAGCACCGGAGCGAACTCGGCCCAACGACGGTTTCCTTCAACCAGGCAATCCGCAATAGAACGGTGAGCCTCCAAGTCGTTCTTGGTAGCAACAATGAAGCCCCACGGCTGCTCATTGAATGATGAAGGCGCCCAACGCGCTGCTTCAAAAATACGGTAGAGATGGTTAGTTTCGACTGGCGATGGCGCAAAAGCACGCGGGCTCCAACGTGCTGCAATGAGCTCGTGAATTGAGTGTTTTGTGTCCGCAGGCTTGTCCATCATGTAGACCGTAGAATACCGCGAACCGCGCCAGGCACGGGACAATCTGCCAAATAGGGAATTGGGACAAGTAGAAAGAGCGCAGCAGCAATCGGTCAGTAGCCGATCGCCATCCCATCTTTTCGCGGGTCACTCCCTCCATGCAACATACCCGTAATGAAATTAATAAGAACCGCCTGATAACCCCCCATCGAGCGACCTCCGGACCGACGTACAGTATGACCACGGCGCTCGAGTTCCGCTACTACCTCGTCGGGAACACCCCACTCAAGCGCTATTGTGCCACCCTGGGCACGGGCAACACCCTCTGACGAATCTGGAGAATGGCGAAATCTGGCTGAGTCACCGGCTTCCTGCAGGTTCATCCCAAAATCGATAATGTTAGAAAGTACCTGCGAGTGCCCTTGTGGCTGCATGTTCCCACCCATGACTCCGTATGAAAGCCACGGAACTCCGTCCTTGGTAACCATTCCCGGCATGTTGGTGTGCAGCGATCGTTTGCGTGGACCAATTTCATTCAAATGCCCTGGTTCCATCGAAAAGCCACTTGCACGATTCTGCATTGCGAAACCGACGTCTCCCGGCACAACCGTGGAACCGAATGCCGAGAAGATGCTCTCGATCATCGAAATAGCATTGCGATCCTTATCAACAACGGTGAAATAGACTGTGTCGCCGTGCTCAAGAGGATCGTCCATCGTGGCCTCAAACGGCGAGACCTCAACCAAGGCCCTTTCCATGTCAATTAGCGAGGCGCGTTTTTCACCGTATTCCTTCGAGATCAGATACTCCACTGGCAACGTTCCGAACTCAGGGTCAGCAACGTACTGACCACGATCAGCAAAAGCAAGCTTCTTAGCCTCGACCATCACGTGCAAGGCATCGGCAGAGTTGTGTCCGGCAGATGCGAGGTCGAACTGTTCCATGATGTTAAGCATCATCAGCGCAGTGATGCCGTGGCTATTCGGGGGCAGCTGCCAAACGTCGTAGCCACGGTAATTTGTCGACACCGGATCAACCCATTTGGAGCTATGCTCGGCAAAGTCCTGCATGGTTAAAACGGCACCGTTCTCTTGTCCCCAGGTTACGATCCTCTCGGCGATCGCGCCCCTGTAGAAACCGTCCCTTCCTTGTTCGGCAATCAGCTCGTAACTGCGCGCCAAGTTAGGATTACGAAATACCTCGCCCGCACGCGGCGCCCGTCCCTCGGGTAGGTAAGTTGCCGCCGAATCGGGCCATCGGCTAAGTGCATTCTCCCCAGCACGCCAGTCCCCTGCGATAACGTCAGTTACAGGAAATCCGTTGCGGGCGTAGGTAATCGCCGGGGCTAGGACTTCTTCGAAACTCAAGTTGCCAAAGCGTTCGAGTAGCTCGGCCCAACCATCAACTGCTCCCGGAACCATCCACGAGAGGGTTCCAGAGCCCGGATTGCGCTCAAGTCCCCGTTCTTCAAGAAGTTCACGGGTAAAACCGTAGCCAGAACGCCCAGTGGCGTTGAGTGCGTACATCTGTTCAGTTTCAGCGTCCCAGACTATGGCAAACATGTCACCACCAATGCCATTCATGTGAGGTTCCACCAGGCCAAGCATGGCGTTTACCGCAACTGCAGCATCAATAGCATTGCCACCAGATTTAAGAATGTCGATGCCAACCTGAGCAGCTAGTGGCTGGCTTGCCGCCACCATGCCATGAGGTGCAATTACTTCGGAGCGACTACCGCGTTGGGCACGCGCCGGCCGTCCGTATCCGTAGCCCATTTCTTGCTCCGCTGTCTGCTGCTGAAAAGCTTCTGCCAAGATGATGTGCTCGGAGAACAGGCCCGCCTCGCCGAGCAGAATGATCGCCCCGACGGCGATCAATGCAAGAACAACCAAGGTCACCGTGACGCGACGGGTCATGGTCTTTACTCCGGAAACAGAAAGCGGACCAATTCGGGCCACGATCTGCGTAGTTGGGAATGCTGGAAATCGGAGCGAAGTTTAGCAGGGCCAGACGATAATCACGCGGGCACCGATAATCGAATGAAATAAACATCGATACAACGAACTAAACGTTACGAAGCCGCTGCAGGCAAGCGCAGAACACGCTCAACGCTTTGAGTTTAAGGCACGGTGGCGCTGACGAAGCACTTCATACAAAACCACCGCGACACTGTTGGCAAGATTAAGCGAACGTAGTTGTGGATCGACCATAGGCAACCGCAAGATCTGGGCATTGTGCGATTGGCGAATTCCAAGAGGCAACCCATCACTCTCGCAACCGAACACCAGAACGGTACGCGGCGGGAACAACACGTCCCAGTAGTCACGGGTCCCTTCCGAGGAAAAAAAGAATGGTTCTCCGAACTCTGGCAGCTTATTTTCGAGGAGTTCCCAATCGGGCCAGACGAGAGGGTTCACGCGCGGCCAGTAGCCAAGCCCAGCGCGCTTCACACGTGCATCATCAAGTGAAAAGCCAAGCGGCTCAACCAAGTGCAGTTGGGCTCCAGCAGCTAAGCAGGTGCGCCCGGAACTGCCCGTGTTGCCATGGATTTCCGGTTCCACCAAGACAACGTGCAAGTCAGCCCCAAGTGACTCAGGAGTGGCGGCCACTAAATCACTCATCATCGTGGTTCCCAAGTCCGTTGTGCCTCACGCAGCAGACTTCGACTGGCCCAACTTAAGGTAACCGCGCGCGAGGCCATCCATAGGGTCATAGATAACCAAAGAATGTGATTGTCGCCCCGGACAACTGCAACCCAGGCCACGGACCCAAAGATCACGATCGTTGAAAACAACATCGAGTTACGCAGCACACGGCCCTCCGTCAAACCAAGAAAGAAACCATCGTAGATATATGCAGCGGATCCGAAAAGCAGTACCGGAATCAACCAATACCCGAATCGTGTTGCCACCTCAACGACCTCCTGGTGCGACGTCAGCAATGGGTACAAGAACCCTGGCGCTATCACTACGAGGACAGCGAAACCGAGCGCGCAGGCAAACCCAACTACAAGGGATAGCCGTAAAAGCTTGAGCAACCCTTTGGGATCACCCCGGCCACGGAAGGTGCCCGCCAAACTTTCAGTCGCAAAGGCAGCTCCATCAATGAAGTACGAGGCGAGATACTGCACCCTTAATAAGATCGCATTGGCAGCTAGTACTGTCGTCCCGAGCACAGAACTAAAATTGGTGAACAGACTCAAGGCGGTAATTAAACCTAACGTGCGGAACAAGATGTCACGGTTCAGTCGCATCAGGCTCGTCAGCCCATGACGATCAAGGATTTCACCCCACACCCAAGGCCGCGATTCGCGTGACTTCCAAAACAGAAATAACCCTATGGCTACCGCCAAATATTGGCTAATCATCGTCGCCAGCCCAGCGCCAAATGCCGCCAAGCCTAAACCTAAAACAAATACGTAATCGAGAAGGATGTTGCTGACGTTGGCGGCCACAGTAATCAGCAGTACTCGACCACTCTCTTCGCGGCCAAGAAACCAACCGATTAAAACAAAGGAACAAAGTGTTGCTGGGGCCCCCCAAACACGGGCGTTGAAATAGGCGACTCCAGCAGCCTCTACGCCTTCAGCTCCCGAAAGCACCGCGAAGCCCCCGATACGAATCGGAACCTGGAGAACAACCAGAGCGGTCCCAATCGAGAGCGCAAGGAACAGGCCACGGTACAACGTCAAGTAGACGGCTTTCATATTGCCTCCACCCATAGCCTGAGCAGTTGTTCCAGTCGTACCCATGCGCAAAAAACCGAATGTCCAATAGACGTAGTCAAAAACGATCGAGCCTAGTGCCACACCAGCGAGAAAGCGGATGTCCTCAAGGTGTCCGAGGATGGCAGTATCGACCAGGCCTGCTAGGGGCACACTTACGGTTGCCATTATGTTGATTGCAGCAAGGCGCAAGTAGCGTTGGCGCAATGATTGCGTGAGTCTTTCTGACATCCGCGGAGTCTAGCCCGATAGAGTCACGATCGCTCTAATTCTTCTGACAGCAACCACACCACCAACAAAATAACGGGAACACCAAGCAACCTTGCTCATCTGGCTATAACAAATTTTTATCAATATCGATTTAATGCATTAGATGGTGCCACTAGCCTGGGGCCGACTAATGCGCGTTGACTTATGCACTCGAATCTTCGCTGGGGATATTTGTACTAGGTTCAAACAGCCCCAACTGGCGTAGACTGCCATCATCTGGACGACTGGTCGGCTCTCCCGGACGAATCAAGTTTGAACCACCCAATCCAACCAGGCGAATTGGCCTGCCATCCAGCGGAACTCGTTCCACCAACTTTCGAGCAACTCTCATTATTTCATCGGCTTGGCGCACCGGCACCAATGGAGTATGGGATCGAGTGATCGTGGTGAAGTCCTGGAACCGAACCTTTAGGGTCACTGTCCGAGCGCTGAGACTCCAGCGATCAAGACGGCGTTCCATATCGACAACGAACTGCTTGATATTGGGCCACACCGCCTCCCATGAAGGCTGGTCGTGTTCATAGGTTGTTTCAGAAGAAATGGACTTGGGCCGACTGGGGGGTTCGACCCGCCGACGATCTCGACCGTGAGCAAACTCCCACAACTGCTTTCCCCACCTTTCTCTAAAGAGATGCTGAAGGTTCTCAAGAGAACTGGCAGTGAGCTGTCCAATCTGCTCGAAACCATTGGTGCGCAACCGCTCGGCGTTGGCCGGACCAACTCCCCAAAGCCTCTCCACTGGCAGGGGGGCAAGAAAATTGCGGGCGTCTTCAGGTCGGATAACAGTCAGGCCATTGGGCTTGTCAATATCGGAAGCGAGCTTGGCAAGGAATTTGTTAGTCGAAACACCTGCAGAGCCAGTCAATCCGGTCTTACGATGGATCGAAACACGAATCGACTTGGCGATGTCGACCGGTGAGCTGATGTGTGAAGTCACGTCCAGGTAGGCTTCGTCTAAAGATAGTGGCTCAACGCGTTTGGTCCAGGCATCGTAAATGGCGAAAACCTGCTCTGAGAGTTCGCGGTAACGACCAAATCTTGGCCGCAGGAAAACTGCATTGGGACACAAACGTCGAGCCCGTTCCATGGGCATGGCAGAGTGAACACCATTCCTGCGGGCTTCGTAAGAAGCGGCAGCGACCACACCACGACGACCGAGACCCCCGACGATGATCGGCTGGCCCGCAAGATCGGGATTGTCTAGCGCCTCAACACTCGCATAGAACGCATCAAGATCGATATGAAGAATCTTGCGAGGCCAATCGGCGCCGATCAGATTCGCTGGTGTGGTCACACGGCCATGCTAGCAGAAGGTCAGGAACCGCTGTCTGGCTCTTTCCGCTCTGGAGAATCTGGTGCGTCCTTTCCTCCAGAAGTTGGGCTTTCAGCCATAATCAACATCGCAAGTAATGCGCAACGCTCGACCGACTTCGCCACATTTATGCACTCGTGGTTGGCGTGGGCTCCATCCCCTACCGCTCCGAGTCCATCTAGCGTGGCCGCGAATGGGCTAGTCAGGTTACCGTCTGAGCCTCCCCCGGCAACGCCCTGCTCGATTTCCAGGTCCAGATCTCTGGCCGCTTCCAAGGCCAGTTGCCAGAGTGCCTGGTTGCGTGGTGTTCGCTCCAGAGGAGCGCGCTCCAACGATTTCTCAACCTTGAGACTTACCCCCGTGGTGGCAGGCTCAAGCCCGTGGATAGCCGCCGTAATTCGTTCTGCTTCGATTGAGTCCGGCACTCGAACGTCGACGATCGCCTGGCTTTCCGGAGCAATCACGTTGGGCCGCAGACCACCACCGATGATACCAACATTGACGCTTACCCCCCTAAGCGGATCATTCAGATCGAACAGTCGCTGAATCTGATGTGAAAGCTCCAGGATGGCGCTCGCACCTGCTTCAGGATCAAGCCCAGCGTGTGCCGCTTTTCCCGTGACATTGACAACGAACTGACTAACGCCCTTTCTGCCAGTCTTTAGCTTGCCCGACAGCCCTAAAGCCGGTTCCATGACAAACACACGTGATGCGAACTGAGCTAGGCGAACTATATTGGCAGATGACTCATTACTGCCAATCTCCTCGTCCGAGTTAATGAACACCAGAGGCAGGAGGGCCGGTTCAAGATCTAGTCGGTGCAGAGCCTGCAAAGCAAAGATCGTTTGTGCCAAACCTGCTTTCATGTCGAAGACCCCCGGACCTCGCATGATCGAATCGTCGATCCGCACTGGCATTTTCTTCAAGGTGCCAATCGGCCAAACAGTGTCACAATGGCCGATGAGGAGCTGAACGGGGCTAAGAGAAACGCTATCAGGCGTGGAAGCAGTAAGGTCAACACCGCCGAAGTCTCTACCGCTTGGCGCCGCTAGCAATTGTCCACCGGACTCGTTGCCAGGGATGCGACGTATCTCGTATCCAATCTCGTCGAGAGCCTCCCCAATGAGCTCAAAAATTGGCTCTTGTGCCTCGGGAACTAGGGACGGGCTTTCATGGACAACGAGCTCCTCTAGGAAGCCCAAAAACTCGTCGCGCTGCTCTCCTACCGCATTGAGGATCGCCCCTGCGATATCGTTCATCAGAATCGCAGTAGGTACGTCGCCTTAAAGAGGATCGCTCGATCGATCAGGCTTGATCCCTCCACAACTTGGGTTTCATTGTAGACAAGGTAGAGGTCGGATCCCGGAGCATAGATGTAACGGAGCCGGACATTGGCGAGCATTATGTCTTGCTGGCTGTTGTATTGGATCAAGCTACGCATCGACATTTCTGTGGTGAAGTCGAGGTCAGCCCTAAGGCTCGCTAGATCTGTTTCGAACGCTCCCTCTGGAAGATCAATTTCGTTGTGATTCCACGAGAGCTTGAAGCTCAATCTGGAACCCGGACGCCAACCTGCCTGGACGCGAATTTCACTTCGATCTCCGCTCCAAAAACCACCTGTTGTGTAGTTAAAGCTGCCATCGACTGGACGGCCCGCATCGGACTGCAACTCGAAGTTGACCTCGCTCCATTCGTAGACGCCAGGAGGAATGATGACTCCTGCACTGATCTGGAAAGGGAGTTCAAGTAACTCGTAA